>CAZHMX010000031.1:0-18636 GCA_964533725.1 uncultured Alistipes sp.
CACACCCGCAAGAAAACAAATGGACCGGGGAGCGCCGCGCGGCAAGGGGCGGGGTTCCGATCCCGCCCCGACGAGCGCAGTGGCATCAAGACCGTCGTATCAAATAAATTTGCTTTTGCTCGCTGCTTTCCCTATCTTTGCATCCGATTTGAATCTCGAAAAAGATGTCGCCGTTATCGGTTCTTGTTACGTGCGCAATCTATATGTTGCTGCTGGTCGGTGTGGCTCGTCGGGCGAGTCGCAGCGCGGATAACCGTGCGTTTTTCACGGGCAACCGGGGCAACAGCTGGTGGGTGGCGGCTTTGGCGATGGTCGGGGCGGCCATGTCGGGCGTGACGCTGATCTCGGTCCCCGGATCGGTCGCGGCGGACGGATTTACCTATATGCAGATGGTCGTGGGCTTCACCGTAGGCCAGTTTGTCGTGGCCCTGGTGCTCGTGCCGCTGTTTTACCGCATGCGCGTGGTTTCGCTGTACCAGTATCTGGAAAACCGGTTCGGCCGCCGGTCGCAACTGACGGGCGCGGGACTCTTCGTGGTGGCCAAACTGGTGGGTGCGGGACTGAAGATCTATGTGGTCTGCTCGGTGATGCAGCTGCTGGTCTTTGACCCTTTCGGCATCCCGTTCGTGGCGAATGCTGCGGCGACGATGACGCTGGTGTGGGCCTATACGCGCCGGGGAGGGGTCAAAACGTTGATTCCTACCGATATCATGCAGACTGTGGCGTTGGTCGGCGGCGTGGTTGTGCCGCTGGTCTGCCTGGTGACGGCGTTGGGCTGGAGCTGGGGCGAGACTGTGAACGAAGTGGTCGGCTCGCCGATGTCGCGGCTGTGGGAGTTCGGCGATGCGTCGTCGCCCCGATGGTTCGGGAAGATGGCTGTGTCGGGTGCTTTCGTGCTGGTGGCGATGACGGGACTCGACCAGGATATGATGCAACGCAATTTGAGCTGCCGCACGGCTCGGGCGTCGAAGATCAATATCGTCGTAACGGCTCTCTGTCAGGCGGTGGTGATCCTGCTGCTGCTCTCGTTGGGCGTGGTGCTTTATCGCTATGCCGAGGTGCGGGGCATTGAGGTTCCCGGAAACCGCGACCTGCTCTTCCCGACGGTGGCCACCCGCGGAGGCCTGCCCCTGGTGGCGGGCGTGATGTTCGTGGTAGCTTTGGTGGCCTCTACGTGGTCGGCGGCCGGCTCGGCGCTGACGGCGCTGACGACCTCCTGCACGGTCGATCTTCTGCATGCGGATAAGTTGGATGCACGGCGGCTTACGACCGTGCGGCAACGGGTGCACATCGCCATGGCCGTCGGGATGACCGGGGTGCTGTTGCTGCTCCGTTACGGCGGCAGCGGGAGCCTGATCAACTTGGTGTTTTTGATCGCGGGGTATACCTACGGGCCGATTCTGGGGCTGTTTGCATTCGGTATTCTGACGCGGCGAAGACTGCGTGACCGATGGGTCGGGGTGGTGGCTGCGGCCTCGCCCCTACTCTGTGTGGCGATTCGCTCGGCGGCTCTTTCGATGGGCTGTACTGTCGGCTTTGAGATGTTGATTTACAATGCCTTGATAACTTTTGCAGGACTGACTCTGATTTCGAAAAAAGATGAATAAACGACGCTTCATATCCCTCTTTGTGATCCTTCTGCTGCTCTTGCCGGCGGGCGTTCGGGCGGCTAAGAAAAAGGACTCGGCACAGGTCGACCGGGTGCGTATCGCCGCGTTGCTGACCCGAATCACGGGGCGCGAGGTGACGGGCAATACGGTCAAGATTTCGGACGCCCGGACCTCGGGCAAGGTGTTGCGGATCTATGCTTCGGCCGGATTGGCGAATTATCCGTTCCGGCCCGACAACGTGGCGGCGATGTACGATTCGGTGCGCCTGCTGCTGCCCGCGTCGCTGCAGAAATACCGTTTGGAGATCTATACCGACGGATACGCCATCGAGAACCTTGTTCCGCTGGCTTGCCGCCGCAGTTTCGACCGCCGCAGGATTTTCACCTTCACCAACTCGGCGGCCCGGCCTTTGGTGCGGGCTTTGGATGCGGTCAGTACGCCGCAAAACGGATTGCAGGAGCGCCATATCGCCCTGTGGCAGAGCCACGGACGCTATTTCGACCAGACGGAAAACCGCTGGAAATGGCAGCGTGTGGCGGGCTGGCAGACGCGTGAGGACCTGTTTACGCAGAGTTTCGTACTGCCGTTTCTGGTGCCGATGCTTGAACGGGCGGGGGCCAATGTGCTCCTGCCGCGCGAGCGGGATGTGCAGAAGTGCGAGATTCTGGTCGACGGCGACCCTTCGGTCGAACCTGGCGGGCGGTATGTCGAACAGGACGGCTGCGAGACCTGGTATGATGCCGGGGTGGGATTCGCCCACCTGCGGCGGGTCTACCGCGACAGCCAGAACCCCTTTAGGGAGGGGCGTGTCCGCGCAGTCCGCACGGTAAACGGAGGGCAGGAGGAGAGCCGCGCGCAGTGGCGGGCCGAGATTCCCGAGCGGGGCGAATATGCGGTCTATGTGAGTTACGGCCGTTACGGCGATTCGGCGGCCGACGATGCCTGCTATACGGTCCACCACGCGGGTGGCCGGAGCCGTTTTGCAGTGAATCAGCAGATGGGCGGCGGCACGTGGATCTATCTGGGCCACTTCGATCTGGAGGCGGGCGAGGACCGTCTGGTGGTCGAGTTGTCGAACCGTTCGGCGGTTGCGGGACGGGTCGTCTCGGCCGATGCGGTGAAGATCGGCGGCGGCTACGGCAACAGTGTCCGCGACACGCGTCCCGAACTCCGCAAGGAGGGGATGATCTATTACGAACAGACGAGTGCCGTGCCCCGTTTCTGCGAGGGTGCGCGCTATTGGCTGCAATGGGCGGGTTTCCCGGAGGAGGTCTACTCGCCGCAACAGGGGTGCGACGACTACAAAGACGACTATATGTGTCGCGCGCACTGGGTCAATGCCCTGGCCGGCGGCAGCGAACGGCTGGCCGACAGCGTAGGGTTGGGCATTCCGCTGGATCTGGCGCTGGCTTTCCACAGTGATGCGGGGTTGCGCGGGACGGACGAGACGATCGGTACGCTGGGCATCTTCTATACGAAGGACCAGAAGGGGTTGTTCGACGGACGTATCAGCCGCTACCGTTCGCGTGATCTGACCGATGTGGTGATGACCCAGGTGGTGGGGGATATCCGCGCGATGTATGAACCCGACTGGCGCCGTCGCGGACTGTGGAACCGCTCCTATTACGAAGCCCGTGTCCCGACCGTTCCGACTATGTTGCTGGAACTGCTCTCGCACCAGAATTTCGCCGATATGCGCTATGGCCACGACCCGTGTTTCAAATTTCTGGTTTCCAGAGCGATATATAAGGGTATCCTGCGCCATGTCGCCACCCAGTACGGTTATGAGGCGGTGGTGCAGCCGTTGCCGGTCGACCGGTTCGCGGTGCGTTTTGCCGAGGACGACCCCGACGCGGTGGAGCTGGCCTGGCAGCCGCGGAACGATGTGCTGGAACCTACGGCCGTGCCCGACAGCTATATCGTCTATACGCGTGTGGACGGCGGCGGGTTCGACAACGGCCGCCGGGTCGAGGGGTGCGGCGTGCGGCTTCGGCAGGAGCGCGGCCACCTCTACAGCTATCGCGTGACGGCCGTCAACCGCGGCGGCGAGAGCTTCCCGAGTCAGACGCTGGCGGCGGGCCGGGCTGCCGAGGAACGCGGTGTGGTGGCGGTGGTCAACGGATTCGACCGTTTGAGCGGTCCGCCGTCGTTCCGCCGCGATTCGTTGGTCGGTTTCGATACCGAGGAGGACGGCGGCGTGGCCTATCTGCGCGATATCGCCTATATCGGGCGTCAGAGTGTCTATGATTTCGACCGCCTGATGGATCAAAACCCCGCGACGGCCCTCGGAGCCTGCGGAGACGGCTTCGAGAGCGAGATCGCGGCGGGCAACAGCTTCGATTATGCGGCGGTGCACGGGCGTTCGATCCTGTACGCGGGTTACTCGTTCTGTTCGCTCTCCTCGTCGGCGGTGGAGGCCGATCCGACCTTGTTGCGGGGGGCCGATGTGTGCGATTTGATCTACGGAAAACAGCGCGCCACGTGTGTGGGAAGCGGTTTTTGCGGCGAACGCTTCGCCTGCTTCCCGGAGGGGATCCGGCGGGCGCTGCGCAATTTCGACGGCCGCGGGATCTTCGTGTCGGGCAGCTATATCGGGAGCGACCTGCAACGTTCGTCACTCCCCGGTGCGCGGGATTTCGTGCGCGAGGTGCTGGGCTACGACTGCGGCGGCGAACGGGCCTCTGCGGCGGGGCGGGTCCATCTGATCCATCCCGATTTTACCCCCGCGGAATACCGCTTCAACCAGCGGATGAACCCGGCGGTCTATACCGTCGAATCGCCCGATGCACTGCGGCCTGCGGCCGAGGGGGCGCGTACGGTGATGCACTATGCCGACAGCCGTCGTTCGGCCGCCGTGGCGTCCGAGGTGGCGGGACGTCGCTGCGTTGCGATGGGTTTCCCGTTCGAGACGGTCGAGGGGGCGCGGGCGCGAAATACCCTGATGGGGGATGTGCTGCGTTATATCTGCAAGAAAGAGACCCCGGAAAAAGAGGTGGCCGGAAAATAGAGGTCCGGAAAAGTTTAGAAAAAAATAGTTGAAAAACAAAATTGTCATGTCACTCGAACAACAGATTTCCAAAGGGATCATGGAGGCGATGAAAGCCAAGAATCCCGTTCGCCTGAGCGCATTGCGCAACATCAAGAAATACATCATCGAGGCCAAGACCGCCTCGGCGGGCATTGCAGAACTGCCCGATGCCGATGTGCTGAAGATCATCTCGAAATTAGCCAAGCAGGGCACCGATTCGGCCGCGATCTACAAGGAGCAGAACCGGGCCGATCTGGCCGAGGAAGAGCTGTCGCAGGTGGCCGTGATGCAGGAATTCCTGCCCAAAGCCCTCTCGGCCGAGGAGCTGCGTGCCGAGATCAAGGCCCTGATTGCCGAGGCCGGCGCCACCTCCGTCAAGGAGATGGGCAAGGTGATGGGGCTGGCTTCCAAACGGTTGGCCGGTCGCGCCGAGGGCAAACAGATCGCCGACTGCGTCAAGGAGCTGCTCGCATAATGAACTCGCTGACGGAGCGGCTGCAGGCGGGGATCGCGCATAACCGGCGGACGATCTCCATGCCGCTGGGTATGGTGGTCGGGGCGCTGTTCTGCCGTCCGATCGTGCGTGCCGACGCGGCGCTGGGCGGGACGGTTACGCCGCTGTTGATCTTCCTGATGCTCTTTTTTACCTTCTGCCGCGTGCGTCCGTCGCAGATGCGGCTGCAACCCCTGCACGGGTGGTTACTGGGGGCGCAGACGCTGTTGTGCGTGGCGGTCTATGCGCTTCTGCTGCCGTTGCATCCGACCCTGGCGCAAGGAGGACTGATCTGCGTGCTGGCCCCGATCGCGATGGCGGCGGTGGTGATCGGCGGCATGCTCGGCGCCAACGTTACGACGATGGCGACCTTCAGCCTTGTGGACAATATGGCCGTGGCTGCGCTGGCACCCGCCGTCTTGTCGGCGGTGGGGAACGGTTCGTGCAGTTTTTGGGAGATCCTGTCGCGCGTGACGCCCTTGCTCGTAGCGCCTTTTGTGGCGGCTCAATGCTGTCGGGCGGTGTTGCCGGCGCTGGCCGGCTGGGTGACGCGCCACAGCCAGCTGTCGTTTTGGCTGTGGCTCGTTTCGCTTACGGTCATTATCGGACGGACTACTGCGTTCATCCTCGATCTGGGCTCCTCGCACCTGGTGCTGGAGGCGGGATTGGCGGCTGTGGCGGCGGTGATCTGCCTGGTGCAGTTCAAGATCGGCCGCACGATCGGCCGCCGTTATGACGATCCGTCGGCGGGCGGTCAGTCGTTCGGGCAGAAGAATACGGTGCTGGCCGTGTGGATGGCCCATTCGTTTCTGGATCCTATCGCCTCGGTGGCCCCGACGGCCTACATCGTGTGGCAGAATTTCGTGAACTCGTGGCAGATCTATCGGTCGGAACATCGTGTAAAACATGGAGAAACGGAACTATGATAAAAGCTGTGCTATTTGATATGGACGGCGTGCTGGTCGACAACAGCGCCGTACATTTGGAGGCCTTTGACCTTTTTTGCCGCCGCCGCAACGTGACCGACTGGCGTGAAAAGTTCCGGTCGGGACTGAACGGGATGGGCAACGACGACATCATGCGTGCGCTGCTGCCCGCCGAACTGGTCGAGCGGGTGGGGGTGCAGGCCCTCGGCGAGGAGAAGGAGGCGATCTATCGCGAGATCTACCGGCCGGTGGAGATCGAGGGGCTGACCGAGTTGCTGAAGGTCTTTCGCGCCCGCGGTCTGCGGTGTGCCGTCGGCTCGTCGGGTTGCCGGGCCAATGTCGATTTTGTCTTGCGGGAGTGCCGTATCGGCGGATATTTCGATGCGCGCATCAGCGGCGATAAGGTGACCCGCTGCAAACCCGACCCCGAGATCTATCTGACGGCGGCCGCCGCCCTGGGGGTCGCGCCGTCGGAGTGTATCGTCTTCGAGGACGCGCTGGCAGGTGTGGAGTCGGCCGAACGCGCGGGTGTGGCGATGGTGACGGCACTGGCCACGACGCACACGGCGGAATACCTCCGTCTGCACACGAAACTTGAGCATATTATATTGAATTACAAGGGGTTCGACCTCCGCTGGCTGGACTCCGCCCAAACCGAATAAACCGAAACGCCTTATGGGTCGCGGGATTGTTACTATTCTTCTTTTGATCTGTTCGAACGCCTTTATGACGCTCGCCTGGTACGGCCACATCGCCTTCAAGTCGCGTTTGAGCCGCTTCGGCCTGGCCGCCATCGTTCTGTTGAGCTGGGGAATCGCCCTGTTCGAGTATTGTTTCCAGGTGCCGGCCAACCGCATCGGCAGCATGCAGTACGGCGGGCCCTTCTCGCTGTGGGAACTGAAAGTGATTCAGGAGGTGATCACGCTGGTGGTCTTCACGCTCTTCACGATCTTCTTCATGAAGGGCGACTCGCTGCGCTGGAACCACATCGCGGGATTTGTCTGCCTGATCTTTGCCGTCTATTTCATCTTCCGCAAATAGCTATCGGCGACACACGCGCCGCAGAATCCCCAACGGATAGCGCCGCAGAGGCCGCAGGGCCATCCATGCGAGGGCCAGAAGACGGTGCACCCGACCGCAATCGACCGTGCCGCAGACCCTTTGACGGTCCATCTGCTCGGTACCGCGCCAGTTGCCGTCGCCGAGCAGCGTGATGCGGTCGCCGTCGATGCGATAGATGCGGTGGATGACAAAATTCCCCTGTTCGGTCTGCGCCAGCACGACATTGCCCCGACGCAGGTCTCCCTCGCGCAGGGGACGCACGCGGACCGCTTCGCCGCTGTGGAAAAAGGGCAGCATGCTCTGTCCGCAGACGCTGACGCGAACCGTCTCGCCGCTCGACAGCAGGTCACGGACGACGCTGAAGGCCGTGCGGTTGTCGATCGTTCGCTTATCCACGGCCGGTGAGGGTTTTATTGGCCAGCTCCGCCGCTGCGGCGTCGGGCAGACACTCGAGGTGATAGACGGGTACGCAGGCGATAAAGTCGGACAGCGTGTCGCAAATGCGGTCCTGCAGCTCCTCGTCGAAGGCGAACGACGGCGGACAGGAGGGCAGCAAGGCCCCGATGGCGGCGATGACGGGCAGCCGGCGTATGCGGTTATACGGCGCCTGACTCAACCTGACAAATCCGCGGACAGGACGCCAGACAGCTCTGTAACAAGGTGTTTTGCCGCTCCAGGGCGAACCGTAAACGCGTGCTTCGCCCCCCCCCTTGATTCGCAGGATGGGGCTGTCGTCGTTCAGCAGGCGTGTCCCTGCGATATGTTCGCGCCAATGTCGTGTGTGGGTGCTTTTGCCCGTTCCCGATTCGCCCAAAAAGAGGGCGGCACCGTCGCCCCATTCGATCACCGAGGCGTGGATGGGGATCGCCTTGCGGTGTACGGCCGAGAGTCCGAAGAGGATCCAAAGACCGAAACGGAAGAGGGCCGACGTGACTCGGTCGGCGGGCAGCAGTGCCACGTCGCTCCAGGCCTGGCGGGTCGTCGTGTCGAGCCGGAAACGGGCGGTACGGCCAGCCGCGGTCTGCATCTGAAAAATCCATCCGGTGCGGGTGCGGCCCAGGGTGCACCGGGCGTCGATCTCTGCAAAATCGAAGCGGTCCACCTCGCGGCAGTATTCCGTGCCGGTTCCGTCGAACGGTTGCGCGCAGTCGACCCGCAGCGTGAGTATCGGTGGCGTGTCCGAGGCGTGCGCAAAGGGTTGCAGCGCCCGGTCGAAGGCTCCTGCTGCGGGGTGCCAGTCGCAGGCCCCCTCGATCCGTATGCCGAAGCCGGCAATGATGTAGTTTTCAACCATTTCCAAGGGTGATAATGCGGTCGCAAAAATCGAGCGAGCTCTCTCTGTGGGCAATGACGACGAGGGTCAGTCGGCGGTTCGTGGCGGCCAGATCGGCGATGGCGCGGTTGATTTCGCCCTCGGTGCGGTTGTCGAGCGACGAGGTGGCTTCGTCGAAGAAGAGCGTGTCGACCCCCTTGTAGAGGGCCCGCGCAATACCGATCCGCTGGCGCTGTCCGCCCGAAAGCCGGCAGCCGCATTCGCCGATCGGGGTGTCCATGCCCTGCGGCAACGAATCGATAAACTCCTCGAGACGGGCCTGTCGCAGTGCCTGCCGAACCCGTTCGCGGTCGATCTTCTCGGGCGGTATCCCCAGGGCGATATTTTCGGCAAAGGAGCTGTCGATCATAAAGACCGTTTGCGAAACGTAACCCACGCTGTTCTGCCAGCGGCGGCGGTTCTCGGCCGTGAGGGGTTCGCCGTCGATGCGGATCGTGCCCGCGGCCGGTTCGTAGAAGCCCAGAAGGAGGTTGAAGAGGGTGGTTTTGCCCGCTCCCGAGGTGCCGCGGATGCCGATGCGCTCGCCCTTGCGGATCGTGAAGGCGAGGTCGTGGAAAAGTTCCCGTTCGGAGGTCTCGTCGTCGAACCGGAAGGAGAGTCCCTCGACTTCGATCCGGTCGTTGAAGGGCAACCGTTCTGCCGAGTCGTCCAGTGCCTCGCCGGAGCGGGGATCGGTCAGCACTTCGCGCAGGATGTCGATCGTGTAACGGTTGTAACGTATGGAGGACCAGCCCGTCATGATGTTCCGCACCGAGGGAAGCAGCCGCAGGGCCGCCACCGCGAAGACCCCGAACAGCACCCTCAATTCGGCCACACTGTCGGCCGGCACGGCCAAAATCAGGACCACCATGCCGAGCGTCAGCCCCGACTCCATCAGCAGCGTGGGCAGGATGCCGATCGTGGCGTTGCGCCGTTGCAGGTCGACCACCTCGTCCATGGCGCGGTCGAAGCGGCGGAGCATCATCGGAAAGGCATTGCCCATCTCGATATCGGCAAAACCGCGAAAACTCTCGATCACCGTGCGCGCCTTGACCTTTTGTGCGCGGTTTTCGCTCTCGCCGTAGCGGTTGAGTCGTTGGCGGACCACAAGGTAATACCCCGCCACGGCCGGCAGAAAGATCGCCACCGCCAGTCCCGCCGCCATCGGATTATAGAGCACGAGGGCCCCGAACAGCAGCACGAAGAGCAGCAGATCGGAGACGATCGTCGCCGCAGGCCGCAGCACGCCCGAGATAAACGACAGCGTGACGAAGTTGACGTTGCGCGCCAGGACCATCGAATTCTGGTGTTTCAGAAACGGCATGCCGCGCCGGTGGTAGGTGATATAGAGCCGCCGCGAAAAGTAGCGGTAGAGGTCGTAGACATAGTTGCGCTCGGCGCGGTAGAGCCACAGGTAGAGGAGGTTTTTCAGCACGATAACCGCCACCACGCCCATCGCCACGGCCGCCACGAAGTGCCGTTCGTCGGCAAAACCGCCCCACGTATAGAGTCGCTGGAGCATCGGCGTGGTGTGGATGCTTTCGCTGTCGAGGATCAGGATCAGCACCGGCACCAACACCGCCAGCCCCACGAAATGGAGCAGCGCCCGAACGAAAATCGTCAGGGCGACCCACAGGCTTCGGCGGCGGAACGCTTCGGGTACGATATCGGTCAACGCAGTTTCCATCCCTACAAAGGTAAGCATATTTTGCGAAAAACCCTTGCCGAATGTTTGGATAAACCGCTTCTTGACCGTAACTTTGCGCTATTGATAACTTTTTACGCTATGGATCGCCACAAACTCCACTTCGAAACCCTCCAGCTGCACGTCGGGCAGGAACAGCCCGATCCCGCCACCGACGCCCGCTGTGTTCCGATCTACCAGACCACGTCGTACGTCTTCCGCAACTCGGCTTCGGCGGCCGACCGTTTTGCCCTGCGCGAGGAGGGCAACATCTACGGCCGTCTGACCAATCCGACGCAACAGGTCCTCGAGGAGCGTATGGCTGCACTCGAAGGGGGCGTGGCGGCGCTTGCCCTGGCTTCGGGCGCTGCGGCGGTGACCTATGCGCTGGAGAATATCCTGTTGCCGGGCGATCACATCGTGGCGGCCGACAACCTCTACGGCGGTACGTTCAATCTGATCACCCATACGCTGGCCTCCCGCGGGGTGGATTATACGATCTTGAAAATCAATGACCTGGAGGCGCTCGATGCCGCCATACGTCCCAATACCAAGGCCGTCTACGCCGAGACGTTCGGCAATCCCAACTCCGACGTCACGGACCTGGACGCCGTGGCTGCCGTCGCCCACCGTCACGGGGTGCCTTTGATCGTCGACAACACCTTCGGCACCCCCTACCTGATCCGTCCGATCGAGCACGGCGCCGATATCGTGGTCCACTCGGCGACCAAATTTATCGGCGGCCACGGCACCTCGTTGGGCGGTATCATCGTCGACTCGGGACGCTTCGACTGGACGGCTTCCGACAAATTCCCGACCCTTTCGGCTCCCGATCCCAACTATCACGGGGCTGTTTTTGCCCGCATGGCGGGGCCTGCGGCCTTTGTGGTGCGTGTCCGCGATGTAATTCTGCGCGATGAGGGGGCGGCGATCTCGCCTTTCAACGCCTTCTGTCTGCTGCAGGGGCTGGAGACCCTCTCGCTGCGCGTCGAACGTCATGTTTACAACGCTTTGCGGGTGGTGAAGTTCCTGAGCGAACACCCCAAGGTGGCCCGCGTGAACCACCCCTCGCTGCCCGATCATCCCGATCACGAACTCTATCGCCGTTACTATCCGCAGGGGGCGGGTTCGATCTTCACCTTCGAGGTGCGCGGCGACCGGGAGGCGGCCTGGCGGTTTATCGATTCGCTGGAGATCTTCTCGCTGTTGGCCAACGTCGCCGATGTCAAGTCGTTAGTGATCCATCCTTACACCACGACCCATTCGCAGATGACGCCCGAGGAACTGGAGCAGCAGCATATCACCCCTGCGTCGGTCCGTCTGTCGATCGGCACGGAGCATGTCGACGACCTGATCGCCGATCTGGATCAAGCCCTGGCACACGTATAAAACAAGGGAGTGAACCGGTAGCGTTCACTCCCTTGTTTTGTTTTAATTGTTCGGGATTCGTCTGTGCATCGGGATGAATCACCGGCCACGGTGCGGGCGTGTCTTGATACGGCTGCACCCGCCGGGACGGGGACCCTGCCCCTTGCCGCGCGGCGCTCCCGGTCCGTGCGATTAGTGGCAGTGGCCGCAATCGCAGTGGTCGTCGCCTTCGCCGCAATGCTCCTCGCCGCAGTGACCCTCCTCGCAGTGGCAACCGCACGAGCAACCGCCCTGCGAAGCCAGATCTTCGGGCGTCACGTCGCGAACCTCGATCACCTCGACGTCGAAATTCAACACTTTGCCCGCCATCGGGTGGTTGAAGTCCATCGTCACGGTGCTCTCGCCTACGGCTTTAACCGTTCCGACCATCCGCTGACCGTCTGCCGTCTGCATCGGGATCTGCGAACCGACGAAGAGAATATCCTCGGCCAGCTTACCGTTGACCGTGAAGATCTCCTTCTGCAACTCGATGATGGCCTGCGGGTCGCTGACGCCGTAACCCTCCTCGGGCTGCAGTGTGAACGAAACCTTCTCGCCCGGCTCGAGACCCAGGATGGCGGCTTCGAATTTGGGCAACAGCATACCGGTGCCGAAGATGAATTCGAGGGGCTGGCCCGGCTGCGACTGGTCGGCGATCTTTCCGTCGACGGTCAGTTTGTAGTCGACGGCTACTTTTTTGTTCTGTGCAACTTTCATGTTTTATGGATGTTTTTCGTATTGTTCTCTTCCGGAGGCGCAAAGATACGACTTTTTGGGGATAAAATCCAAATTCCGCACCATCCATTTTGGCGGCACGTCGGCTGAAGTGTCTATTTGAAGGGGCTGTCGGGCTCTTTGGACATCACCCAATAGAAGAGCCGGTCCACAAGACCCGGGGCGAACTTCTTCAGAAAATGGGTGGCGCGACCCTCCGACTCCATCAGACAAAGCCGCTGACGGCGACCTATGCCGCGGGCCACGATCCGGGCGACTTCGGCGGCCGACATCATCTTGCCCTCGTTGCGCGGGGTGGCTCCCTGCTGCGAACCGTCGGCCGTGAGGGCCGAGAAACGGACGTTCGAGGCGGTGAAACCGGGGCAGGCGATCATCACGTGCAACCCCTTCTTGAGGTTCTCGATGCGGAGGGTCTCCAAGAATCCCGTCATCGCATACTTCGAGGCCGAGTAGCCCGTGCGGCCCGGCAGACCGTGGAGTCCCGCCACGGAGGAGATGCCGACAACCGAACCGCGCGAGCGCTGCAGGTAGGGCAGGGCATATTTGCAGCAGTTTACCGTGCCCCAGAAGTTGACGTCCATCAGCCGGTGCAGCACCTTGAGGTCCACATCGTCGAAGATGGCGCGCATCGAGAGACCCGCGTTGCAGATCAGGATGTCGATGCCCCCGAAATGTTCCACTGCGGTGTCGATGAGGCCTTTGCACTCCTCGGGATTCACGACGTCGACGGCGCGGCAGACGGCCTCGCCGCCCGCCTGGCGGATCTCGGCGGCGATGGCCTCCATCTTCTCCAACGAACGGGCACCCATCACCACGCGTGCGCCCCGTGCGGCAAATTCGCGGGCTAGCGCCTCGCCGATGCCCGACGAAGCTCCGGTGACTATAACGGTCTTGTTATCAAAACGTTTCATGGCGTATGTTTTAGCTTAAAATTCAATTTCCAAGCCGTCGTAAGCCAGATGGACCCCCTCGGGCAGCGCGGGGTCGGTCAGGGCGTAACGGCCTATATCGTGCGAGCAGTGGGTGAGCCACGTGCGCTGCGGACGTACCCGGCCGACTAAGGCCAGGGCCTCCGCTACGTTGAAATGCGAATCGTGCGGCTCGAAGCGCAGGGCGTTGACGATCAATACGTCCAGACCGTGCAATTTGGCCTCTTCCTCGGGTTCCATGGTCTTGAAATCGGTCAGATAGGCCATGCGTCCGATGCGGAAGCCCGTCACCTCGAAACGCGGCGAGTGGTGGCCGCCGACGGGAAGGATCTCCATATCGCCCACCGAAAAGGGGGTCGACGGATCGATCCTCCGGAGCGTTATTTCGGGCACTCCGCGGTAGGGGTTCGGCGCAAAGGCATAGTCGAAATCCTTGCGCACGATGCGCAGCGTGCGTTCGGTGCCGTAGAGGTCGACGCGGTGGATTGCGGGGTAGTCGACGAAGTTGAAGGCGCGCACGTCGTCGATGCCGCCCGTGTGGTCCTTGTGTTCGTGGGTGAGCAGGATGGCATCGATACGCCGGACGCCCGTGCGGAGCATCTGCTGGCGGAAATCCATCCCCGCATCGATGACGATGCGGGTGGTCCGGCTCTCGACCATCGCCGCCGTACGCAGCCGCGCGTCGCGCGGATCCTGCGATGTGCACACCTCGCAGCGGCAACCGATCACCGGCACTCCCTGCGAAGTCCCCGAACCTAAAATCGTCAGTTTCACGGCTCTTCAATGGTGACTCCCGTCACCCTGTCCAGGCGGAACCATTCGCCCGAGGGCAGGAGCTGCGGGAAATCGCTGTTTTCGACGAGGGTGTTTCCTTCGAATCGCAGACCGTTGACGGACAAGGCGTAAACCAACGGTGTGCGGAAGGTCTCGAAACGGTTGTCGCGGATGACGATTCCCGAGTGGAAATAGTGCCCGGGGGCGGGGTTCGGAATGACGGGACAGATCGAGATGATGCCTTCGGTGAACTGGTAGCGGCTGGTCAGGGCGTTGACGAAGTGGTTCTGTTCGATCAGAACGTCGCGGCAGGCGCCCGTCTCGAACCAGCCGTTGCAGTCGCCGCAGAGCAGGATGGCCGATCCCGACGTGTGGTCGAAGAGGTTCCCGCGGACCACCGTACGGCGCGGCGTGCTGAACAGGGCACCGCGGGCGCGGTTGTTGCGGACGGTGTTGTTCTCGAACAGGACTTCGGGGGTCCAACTCAGATTCTCGATGCCGAAACCCTCGCCGGCGCCGATGGCCTTGTCGAGCGGTTCGGCGAAGCGGATGCGGAAGCAGTGCGCGCCGGCGACGCCCGTCGTGTCGGCGGGTGCGATCTCCGCAATGCGGTTCTGCGCGGGAAGGGTTTGCATCGACGACGAACGGATAAACTGCACGGTGTCTCCCTCCATACCCCAGCGGAAGCCCCAACTCTGGTCGTGCATATAGCGGCCGACAAGCGTGTGATCGTCAACGCGTTCGGTGACTTTCAGGTAGGTTCCGTGGATGTTGATGGCGTCGTCCATCATCCCCTCGTAGAGGTTGTTGCGCGAGATGATCCGCCCGCGGCAGCCCGAGAAGTGGGTGGCGTCGGCCTGGGTGGTGAAGTAACGCGGATCCTTCTCGCCGCGCAGACAGACGTTCATGCCGTCCAGCTCGATATTCTCGCTGTTTTGTGCCAGCAGTCCCATGCCCTGGGCATAGTGGACCGATACGTTATGAATATAGGTATCCCGGTTGTCGTCGAGAAAGAGTCCCGGTGTCGGTCGTTCGCCCGTGCGCAGGACCACCTTCGTCCCCGCCTTCAGCCGTTTGTCGCGCCAGCGGGGGGCGAGCAGCAGACCGTCGCCGACCTCGCGCAATCCCTTGATCGGGGGCAGAAAATCGCCCGTACTGTAAATGATGCGGCGGGTGAGGCTGTCGAAAGCCATCCCGTAAAAGGGTCTCGCGGCCCAGCCCTCGCCGTAGGTCTCCAATAGCGAGTCGGCCGTCAGACGATAGCGTACCCACGGCTCCGGACGGAACGTGATGCCGCGTTCGGGGTCGTTATCCACAACGGTAACTTGCGCTATATGAGGATTTTCAAAGTCGATCGAGAGGTTTTCGATGGCGCAGTTGCCGCTGCCGACAAGCGCCACGGGGAGCATCTGGCCGTGGAAAACCAGCTCCGCACCCTGACCGTCCAGCGTCATGTCCTGCCAACCCTCCAGCGCAATGCCCACGCGTTTGGGTTGCGTCTGGTCATGGTTGGAGATGTAGTAGTTGCGCGCCGGGGCCTCCGCCGGGTGGAAGTCGTAACGGCCTTGGGAGAGCCGGATGACGATCTTTTCGCCCGGACGCTGTTTCGTGCGGATCCGTTCTAAGGCACGCTCCATCCGTCGGGCGATATCTTTGCCGTCGGGACGTACGCCGTACTCCGCGAGGTCGAAGGTGCGTTGCGCCACGGCGCTCTGCATCGAGCACAGCGTGACGGATAACAGCAGGATGATCAGTCGTTTCATGGTCGTTTACTCTTTGCGGAACACACCGGTGTAGGTCGAGGGCGAGAGGGCGTGGAGCTCGCGGCGCACCTCGTCCGGGATCTCCAATGTGTCGATAAATTCGGCAATCGACTGTGCCGTGATGTGGGTGTTGGTGCGCGTGAGGGCTTTCAGCGCCTCGTAGGGTTTCGGATAGCCTTCGCGGCGCAGGATGGTCTGGATGCCCTCGGCGACGACGGCCCAGTTGGCCTCCAGGTCGCGGTCCAGCGCCTCGCGGTTCAGGATCACCTTGCCCAGACCCTTCTGCAGCGAGGCCAGACCGATCATCGAGTGGGCCATCGGCACGCCGATGTTGCGCAACACCGTGGAGTCGGTCAGATCGCGTTGCAGGCGCGATACGGGGAGCTTCGACGACAGATGGCCGTAGAGGGCGCCCGCCACGCCGAAGTTGCCCTCGGCATTCTCGAAGTCGATGGGGTTGACCTTGTGGGGCATGGCGCTCGAACCGACCTCGCCCGCCTTGATGCGCTGCTTGAAATATTCGCTCGAGATGTACATCCACATATCGCGGCAGAGGTCCGTGAGGATGGTGTCGATGCGGCGCAGGTTGTCGAACAGGGCGGCCAGGTTGTCGTAATGTTCGATCTGGGTGGTGTAGTGCGACCGGCAGAGCCCTAACGTGTTGTTGACGAAATCGTCGGCGAATGCGGGCCAGTCGATCGCGGGATAGGCGGCGTGGTGGGCGTTGAAGTTACCCGTGGCACCGCCGAATTTGGCCGGTACGGGAATAGCCGTCAGCATGGCGCGCTGACGCTCCAGACGCTCGACGTAGACCATCAGCTCCTTGCCCAGGACGGTGGGCGAGGCGGGCTGTCCGTGGGTGCGGGCCAGCATCGGCACCGACATCCACTCGTCGGCCATCGCTTTGATTTTGGCCACAATGGCGTCCAAAGCGGGCATGTAGACCTCCAGCAGGGCCTCCTTGAGCGAGAGCGGAATGGCCGTGTTGTTGATATCCTGCGACGTGAGACCGAAGTGGACGAACTCCTTGAAGTCCGAAAGGCCGAGTTGGTCCATCTTCTCTTTGAGGAGGTATTCGACGGCCTTCACGTCGTGGTTCGTGGTGGCTTCGATCTCCTTGACGCGTGCGGCGTCGTCGGCCGTGAACTCCTGCCACAGCGAGCGCAGCGACTCGACACGCGCGGCGTCGGCCGACTGCAGCTGGGGCAGTCCCGAGCGATAGAGGGCGATGAAATATTCGACCTCCACGCGGACGCGGTAACGGATCAGGGCCTGTTCGGAGAAATAGTCGGCCAGGGGTTCGGTGACGCGGCGGTAACGGCCGTCGACGGGGGAGATAGCGGTGAGTGTAGTCAGTGTCATGATAGGATTATAAGTTTTTCTGCCCCAAATGTACGACTTTTTCGCCGGATGGCATAATAATTTCACCGTTTCGCCAAAATTTTCTAACTTTGCAACGCAAACCGGTGCAAAAAATATTTTCATTCCGACCGATGAACCGTTTTTTAGACTCCATAACCGCTTTCGTGCAGCGCAACCCGATCTTCTGTCTGGTGTTTGTGATGCTGGCCCTGCTGGCACCCCAGGTGTTGCAGGGGATCTTTTTGGTCTTCCTCTACGGGCTGCTGGCCCTGTTCCTGTTTCTCGGCGTGGCGGTCCTCCTCTTCCGCTGGCGTATCGCCCGGCTGAAACGGCAGATGGAGGAACAGTTCCGCGCGGGCGGAGGGTCGCGGAACGGCGGCTGGTATGGCGCAGCCGGCGGACCGCAGGCGGGCCAGGGTGCCTACGGCGGCGGGTCGGAACAGTCGCGCCGCCGCGATCCGGACGAAGGTAGGGTCCGCATCCACCGCACGGCCGATGCTCCCGAAAAACGGGTCTCGGACTCCGTGGGCGACTATGTGGATTTCGAGGAGAGCCGCGGGCCGGGCAACAACTCACAACAGTAATAAACAACGGAAAATGATTCGATTGCTGGAACATATCGGCCGCTATTTCATCCTTATGGGGAAGGTCTTCTCGCGGCCCGAGAAGGGGCGGATCTACGCCCGGCGCATCGTCTTCGAGCTGGAGGCGCTGGGACTGAACTCCATCGGACTTACGGCCATCATTTCGGTCTTTATCGGCGCCGTCATCACGCTGCAGATGTCCATCAACCTCAAATCCCCGTTTATCCCCCAGTACCTGATCGGTTATGCCACGCGCGAGACGATGATCCTGGAGTTCGCCTCGACGGTCGTGGCGCTGATCCTCTCGGGCAAGGTGGGGTCGAACATCGCCTCCGAGATCGGCACGATGCGCATCACCGAACAGATCGACGCCCTGGAGATCATGGGGGTCAACTCGGCCTCCTATCTGATCCTCCCCAAGATCGTGGCCACGGTGCTCTTTTTCCCCTTCCTGACGATTCTGAGCATCATGATCGGCATCCTGGGCGGCTGGCTGATCGCCGTGCTTACGGGCATCATGATTCCGGCCGACTATGTGGAGGGGTTGCTGTACGACTTCCGCTCCTATTCGATCGTCTATTCGCTGATCAAGATGGCGGTCTTCGCCTATCTGATCACCTCGGTGTCGGCCTTCTGCGGCTATTACGCCCGCGGCAACTCGCTCGAGGTGGGTGCCGCCTCGACGCGCGCGGTGGTCGTGTCGTCGATCGTCATCATGATTTTCAACCTGATCCTGACCCAAATTCTGCTCATATGATACGCGCGGACCACATCATCAAATCGTTCGACGGCCGTACGGTCCTGAAGGATATCTCCGTCGAATTCGAAACCGGCAAAACCAACCTCATCATCGGCAAGAGCGGATCGGGCAAAACGGTGCTGCTGAAGAGTCTGGTGGGCCTGCACGAGATCGACTCGGGGGCCGTGTGGTACGACGACGTGAACTTTACGTCGCTGGGTTTCCACC
>CAZHMX010000032.1:0-17979 GCA_964533725.1 uncultured Alistipes sp.
GGCGAAGTTGACCGAGGCGGAGAACGTCGAACCGGGGTTGGCCTTGGGGTCCTGCTGGTGGGTCCAGCGGAACGAGAAGTTCTGCTGTTTGATGAAGTCGGGCTGGCCCTTCTCGCCCGTGCGCACCGACGAGTACTGGAAATCGAGGTTGCCCGAATATTTGTAGCGTTTGATATAGCGCGAGGTCGCCGACGCCTCCCACGATCCCAACGTGTAGATACCGCCGCGGATGGCCAGGTCCATGCGGGGGCTGATGGTGAAATAGTAGCCCAGGTCGCGGATGAAGAAACCGCGCGAGGCCTCCTCGCCGTAGGTGGGCATCAGGATACCCGACCGCGGGCCCATGTTGATGGGGAAGAAGCCCTCGGGGATCATCAGCGGGTAGATCGGCACATCCTCCAACACCAGATAGGCCGGTCCCATGATGATCTTCTTGCCCGGAATCACCTTGGCGCGCGTCATGCGCACGTAGAAGTGCGGATGGTCGGTCTCGTCGCACGTGGTATACATGCCGTCGGCCAGGTTGACCGTATTGTCGGGCATCTTCTTGACCTGCCCGCCGACTAACCAGCCGTCGCCCTGCTGCGTGGCTACCCCCTTGATCTTGGCCTTCTTGGAGTCGATGTTGTAGGTGATCGTGTCCATCGTGTAGGAGGAGGAGCCCTCGGAGAACTCGGGGTGGGTGGCCACCTCCTTGCCGTCGACGGTGTCTTTGCGGCCGTAGGCGTAGATCTCCTTCTGCTCCATGTCGAAACGCATGAAGTCGGCCTTGAGGTTCATGTCCTGATAGGAGACGTCACCTTTATTATATATGTAGACCTTCCTGCCCCGCATATCGTAATGGACCGAGTCCTGGGCCGAACCCGAGATGATCTCGTCCAGACCGGAGCCGCCCGAAGTGGTGTCGCCCCTTTCGGCCCGTGCGGCGGCCGTGGAGTCGGCTTTGTGCTGAATGAGGGTGTCGATGTGGGCGCTGAACTGCGAATCGCGCTTCTCGGCCCGCTCGCGACGGCGGCGCTCGCGGCGTGAGGGTGCGGGGGATTGCCCGCCGGCCGTGAGGGAGGGCAGGGCCGGTTCATCGGAGACCGCGGCCGCATCGGGCGCCGCCGGGGCATCATCGGCCAAAACGGCGACGGCACGGGCCTTTTCCACCGTGTCGGCGGCAAACTGCGCCCACGGTATCACCGCGCTCTGCCCGAAAAGCAGCGGGGAGAAGAGCAGCGCCACCAACGAGATCGTCAGATATTTTGTCTTAAATCGCTTCAAAATTCCAAAAAAATCCATAACTTTGCCGACAAAGTCGGCAAAACGCCACGAAACCCATCCTCTCGACCCTCACCGAAGGTTTGTCGGTCGGACTTCAAAGGCTTTATATCCGACAAAGATAGTTAAAAATTCGCAGAATCTATGAAACTTTTGCCTACTTTTAGCTTTCCGAAGCTACTTTTATCGGTCGGGCTCCTCTGCAGCCTCCTCGCAGGAAGCGTGCAGGCCGAGGCCCAGGAGGCGGCGTGCGGGCTGAAAGTGGTCGTGATCGATGCCGGCCACGGCGGCCCCAAGTTCCCGGGTGCGGTCTACGGCGGAGTGAAGGAGAAGGATATCAATCTAGCCGTGGCGCTGGAGCTGGGACGGCTTATCGAGCAGGGAATGAAAGGGGTCAAGGTGGTTTACACGCGCACGACCGACAAACAGTTCTCGTCGGACCTGAAAGCCGACCTCAAGAAGCGCTCCGACCTGGCGAACGAGGCCGGGGGCGACCTCTTCATCTCGATCCACGCCAATGCCGCCCGCTCGACCAAGGTGCGCGGGGTCGAAACCCTGATTATGGGCGAGAGCTCGATGGAGACCCGTTTCAACAGCGACGTACTGTATGCCAACAACAAAGACGAGTTCGTCGATATGTCGGACAGCCGCGAGGCCGCCATCGTGAGGGCCTATTTGCAGACGCTGCAGTTCACCTACGGACAGTACAGCGAGGCCATGGCCCGCATTCTGCAGAACAACTACGCGAAGTCGGGCCGTGCGGTGCGCAGCATCAAACGGCAGGTGATCCGCGTGCTCTACGGCACCGATATGCCGAGCATCCTCACCGAAGTGGGCTTTATGACCCACCCGCAGGAGCTGGCCTATATGAACTCCAAAAAGGGCCAGCAGGAGATCGCCCGCACGATCTATCAGTCGGTCCGCGATTACGACGCCTTTGTCCGCGGCTCGCTCCAGATCGGCGATGTCCCCGAAACCCGGCTCGACGAACCCGAGGCGGAAACCGAAGGTGCCGAACCGGCCGGAAAACCGCAGGAGGAGGGCGCAGGCGCCACCGAATGGTCGGATGCCGCCCAGTCCGCAGCGCCCGCAAAAGCTACCCCTGCGAAGAACGAAACGCCGGCCAAAGCAGGAGCGCCCCAGGCGAAGGAGGGTTACACGATTCAGATCATCTCGTCCGGCCGCCGGATCAGCCCGAACAGTCCCTCGCTGAAGATCTACCGCGGCAAGACGATCGAATTCGTCGGCACGGGCAAACTGCCCTATAAATATTGCGTGGGCCGATATGCGACCCGGGCCGAGGCAGCGAAAGCCCTGCCTGCGGTGCGCAAACGTTACAGCGACGCATTTATAGTTCACTATCAAGGAGATAAAATTGTAAAATAAAACACAAGCGATATGAAACGAGAAGTTAAAATAGGTATTTTCGGTGTGGCGATGATCCTCTGTGCCTGGGCGGGAATCCGCTTTTTGAGCGGGTTCGATATCTTCAGCCGCAATGTCGACTATTACGCCGCCTACGACCGCATCAACGGCGTGCAGAACGCTTCGGCCGTGCTGATTCGCGGCGTAAAGGTGGGTACCGTGACCGATATCCGCTTCGACCCCAAGGTGAGCGACCAGGTGGTCCTGAAGCTCACCCTGCAACGCAAATACGCCCTGCCCGCCGACTCCGAGGCGCGGATCTTCAGCAGCAGCCTGATGGGTTCGAAGGCCATCGAGATCGTGATGGGCAACTCGCCCGAGATCCTGCGGTCGGGCGACACGCTGCGCACAGGACACGCGGCCGACATGATGGATATGGCCACCAGCGAGCTGGAGTTTCTCAAGGAGCGCGTCGTGAAACTCACCGACCAGCTCTCCACCACGTTGGAGAACGTCAACTCGATTCTGGGCGACAACGCGCAGAACATCAACGGCATAACGACGCACGTCAACTCGCTGACGGGTCAGCTGGACCGGCTGCTCTCGACCGAACAGGAGCGGTTGCGGGAGGCTATCGAGGGCATATCGGAGTTCGCCGCGATGATGGGACGCAACAGCGGCGCCGTGGACAGCCTCGTGGGGAACCTCTCGGACTTCTCGGCCTCGCTGGCCAACAGCCGGTTAGTCGAGCGATTAGACACGACGCTCGCCAACGTCAACACGTTGCTGGCGAAGATCGACCGCGGAGAAGGTTCTGTGGGTCAGTTGCTTAACGACGAGCGGCTCTACAACTCGCTGCAGGAGGCGAGCGCCAACCTCTCGGCCCTGCTGGCCGACCTGAAGGCCAACCCCAAGCGTTATGTCCACTTCTCGCTCTTCGGATCGAACGACAGGAAAGTGGCCAAAAAGAACTACAAGGACTCCGTGAAACAGGCGCGACGCGACGCCCGCAAAGCCCGATAGACGATCCCGGAAATGATCTATCCAGCCCATTTTGAACAGAAGATAGGCTTCGACCGCATTCGTGCACAGGTCGAAGCCTTATGCTCGTTAACGACGGCCCGCGAACGGCTCGGCGAAGAGCGTTTCACGACCCGGATCCAGATCATCGAACACCGCCTGGCCCTGGCCGACGAGATGTTGCAGATCCTGCGCGTCGAACCCGAATGTCCCGCCGCCGAGCTGGCCGATCTGGTGCCCGTGGTGGCCAAACTGCGGATCGAGGGGAGCTTTCTGGATGTGGAGGAGGTGTTGCTCCTGTGTTCGGCCCTGGATGCGGTGTGTCAATATCTCACCTTCATACGGTCGCGCCGCGAAGGGCTCTATCCGACGTTGCGCAAACGCAGCGAAGGGGTGGCCGAATTCCCCGATATCCTGCACGAGGTGGACCGCCTGCTGGACCGCTTCGGCAACATCCGCGACAACGCCTCGCCGGGCCTCTACGAGGTTCGCCGCGCCATCCGCGAACGCGAAGGACAGGCCGCCAAACGGCTCCAGCAGGTGTTGCAGAACGCCAAAGGGGCGGGTATCGTCGACGCCGACGCGATGATCTCGATCCGCGACGGACGGGCCGTGATCCCGGTGTCGGCTTCCAACAAACGCAAGCTGAACGGCTTCGTCCACGACGAGTCGGCCACCGGCAAGACGGTCTACATCGAACCCGTCGAGGTGGTGGAGATCAACAACGAACTCAAGGAGCTGGAATATGCCGAGCGCCGCGAGATCGTCAAGATCCTGACCGATTTCACCGAGCGGATCCGCCCCGACGCCGACGCGTTGGAGGAGGCGGGCGACTATCTGACCGATATCGACCTGATCCGTGCCAAGGCCCGCTGGGCCGCCGAAAACGGCTGCGGCAAACCCGTCACCTCGACCGACGGCCGGTTGGTGCTGCGGCAGGCGCGCCATCCGCTGTTGCAGCAGACCCTCCGCGCACAGGGCCGTGAAATCGTACCGCTCGATCTGGAACTCGACCGCGAACACCACCTTCTGATCGTCTCGGGTCCCAATGCGGGCGGCAAATCGGTCTGTCTGAAGACGGCGGGTCTGGTGCAGTACATGTTCCAGTGCGGCTGGCTGACCCCCATGTCGCAGATGTCGGAACTGCCTGTGTTCGAGTCGATTTTGATCGATATAGGCGACGAACAGTCGATCGACGACGATCTGTCGACCTATTCGTCCCACCTGAAGAACATGAAGGCCATGCTGGCCGGAGCCTCCGACCGCACGATGGTGCTGATCGACGAGTTCGGATCGGGCACGGAGCCTACGATCGGCGGTGCCATTGCCGAAGCGATCCTCGAACGTCTGGTCGAGCGGGGGTGTTACGGCGTCATCACCACCCACTACGCCAACATCAAATACTACGCCTCGAACACCCCGGGGATCCTGAACGGCGCGATGCTCTTCGACGTGCAGCAGATCAAGCCGCTGTTCCGTCTCGAGACGGGCAAGCCGGGCAGTTCGTTCGCCGTGGAGATCGCCCGCAAGATCGGTCTTCCCGAGGAGATCATCCGCCGTGCGGGCGATCTGGCGGGCAGCGACCACATCAATATCGAGAAACAGTTGCGCGAGATCGCCCGCGACCGCCGTTACTGGGAACAGAAACGCGACCGCATCCGCCAAACCGACCGCAAGGTGGAGGAGATGGAGCAGGACTACGCCGAACGGTTGCAGCGGATCAAGGAGGAGCGCGCCGAGATCATCAAAAAGGCCAAACAGGAGGCCCAGGAGCTTGTGGCCGAGGCCAACCGCCGTATAGAGAACACCATCAGGACCATCCGTGAGGCACAGGCCGAAAAGGAACTTACCCGCCTGGCCCGCAAGGAGCTGGAGGATTTCCGCGACCGCGATATCGCCCAGGCCGAACGTCTTGCCGCCGAACGGTCGGCCGCCGTGCAGCAGGAGATGGAGCGTATCGAGCGCCGCATGCAGCGCCGCGCCGAACGCAAGGCCCAGCGCGGCGAACTGCCGGCCGTGGAGCAGCCCGCCGAGCGTGAGATCCCGCGTACGGCGGAGGTCGGGAGCAAGGTCCGCATTGCGGGCCAGGAGGTGCCGGGCGTGGTGCTGTCGATCCAGGGCAAACGCGCGCAGGTGGCTTTCGGCCAGATGATTACGGTTGTAGAGCTAAAGAAATTGATTCCCGTGTCGAACAACGAATACCGCGAAGCCACGCGTCCCGTGCAGCCCCGCACCTTCGTGGCGTCGGATATTTCGGCGCGCAAACTCCGCTTCAAGGACCACATCGACCTGCGCGGGATGCGCGTCGGCGAGGCGCTGGAGGCGGTGCAGGCGCTGGTCGACGACGCCTTGATGGTGGGCGCCTCGTCGCTGACGATCCTCCACGGCAAGGGTACGGGGGCGCTGAAAGAGGAGATTCGCCGCTATCTGAACACAATCCCCGACATCGCAAGTGTCGCGGACGAACACGCCGACCGCGGCGGCGCGGGCATTACGTTAGTGACGTTCTGCCAATAAACAGTTGAAAATGAACTATCTGTTGAGTGAAATAGCTGCCCTGACGGGCGGACGGCAGGGCGGACGGGATCTCCCGACGGCGGGCGTGGTGACCGACAGCCGGAATTGCGCCTTCGCCAAAGGGGCGCTGTTCGTGGCCATGCGCGGCGAGCGGCACGATTCGCACGCCTTCGTCCGCGCGATGTATGACCGCGGCATAAGGGCCTTTATGGTCGAACGCGAGGAGGAGGTGGCGCAGCTCGAAGGGGCGGGTTACGTGGTGGTCGACCGCTCGATCGACGCCCTGCAACGCTGGGCCGCCGAACACCGCAAACGCCTCAGGGGCAAAGTGATCGGCATTACGGGATCGAACGGAAAAACCGTGGTCAAAGAGTGGCTTGCGGCCTCGCTGCCCGACGGCGTGAAGTCGTTCCGTTCGCCGCGGAGTTTCAATTCGCAGTTGGGTGTGGCGCTGTCGGTCCTGATGGCCGAAGGCGACGAGCAGGTCGTCATCCTGGAGGCGGGGATCTCCGAACGGGGCGAGATGGCGCGGCTGGAGCGCATGATCCGTCCCGATATGGTGGTGGTGACCTCCATCGGCGCCCCGCACAGCGAACATTTCAGCTCCGACGAGGAGAAGTGCCGCGAGAAACTGGTACTCGCCCGCGAGGCCCGCACCATTATATATTACGGCGACCGGGAGTTGCCGGCCCGGGTGATTCGCGAGGAGTTCGCCGACCGCCGGCTGATCGATGCCGCAGCGTTTGCGCGCAGCGAGGCGGGCGGAGAGTTTCTTGCCGCCGATGCCGCCTTGGTCGAGGCGTGCTGCCACGCGCTGGGGTACAGCTCGTTCCGTCCAGAGTCGCTGCAGCCCGTGGCGATGCGTCTCGAGATGAAGGAGGGCCTCTACGACTCGGTTTTGATCGACGATGCCTGGAGCGCCGACCTCAATTCGCTCTCCATCGCGCTGGACTGTCTGCACGGCGTGGCGTCGTCGCGCCGCTCGACGCTGATCCTCTCGGACATCGACGAGAGCGGGATGGACGACCGGACCCTCTACACGGCCGTCGCCGAACTTGTCGACCGCGCGGGTGTCGACCGCTTGATCGGCGTGGGCGAGCGGATCGGCCGTGCGGCTGAGCTGTTTCACTGCACGAAAGCCTTCTATCGCACCACCGAAGAGCTGGTCGAACGCCTCACGCGCGAAGATGTCGCCGACCGGGCCGTGCTGATCAAGGGTTCGCGCCGCAGCCGCATGGAACGGGTCGTACACGCCTTGGAGCGCAAGAGCCACACGACCGTCCTGGAGATCGACCTCGACGCCATGATCCGCAACCTCAATTACTTCCGCTCGAAACTCCGCCGCGGGACCCGCATAGTGGCGATGGTCAAGGCGGGCAGTTACGGCGCGGGCGACTTCGAGGTGGCGCAGATGCTGCAACACCAGGGAGTCGACTACCTGGCCGTCGCCTTTGCCGACGAAGGGGTCCGGCTGCGCGAGCGGGGGATCACGATGCCCGTCGTGGTGCTCAACGCCGACGAGGGGAGTTTCGACGTGATGATCGCCCACAGGCTGGAACCCGAGATCTACAATTTCCGTTCGCTGCGCGACTTTGCCCGTGCCGTCGAGGCCGCGGGAGAGAGCGCCTGGCCCGTCCATATCAAGTTGGACACGGGAATGCACCGTCTGGGCTTCGTGGAGGAGGAGTTGTCGGAGCTGGCCGACCGCCTGCGGGGGATGCCCGAAGTGAAAGTGGCCTCGATCTTCTCGCACCTGAATTGTGCCGACGAACCCTCGATGGACGACTATACCCGGGCGCAGATCGCCCTTTACGACCGCATGAGCGGCTATCTGAAGGAACGGCTGCCCGAACCCGTACTCCGTCACACCGCCAACTCGGCCGCCATCGAACGGTTCCCCGAGGCGCAGTACGACATGTGCCGCCTGGGGCTGGGACTTTACGGCTTCGGCTACCGCCCCCATGCGGAGCTGACGCCCGTGTCGACCCTGCGCACCCGCATCGTGCAGATCAAACGTCACCTCCAGGCGGGCGACGCCGTGGGCTACGGCCGCGCCGGGAAGCTCGAACGCGAAACCGTGACGGCCACCATCCCGATGGGTTATGCCGACGGCCTGGACCGTCATTTGGGTTGCGGCCGCTGGTCGGTTACCGTCTGCGGCAAGCAGGCACCCATCGTGGGACGGATCTGCATGGACAGCTGCATGATCGACATCACGGAGATCCCCGAGGCGCGCGAGGGCGACGAGGCGGTGATCTTCTCGCCCGAAAAGGGCCGCACGGCCGAAGATATGGCCCGCATGCTGGGAACGATCAGTTACGAGGTGCTGACCTCCGTGTCGGGCCGCGTAAAACGTATCTATAAAAAAGAGTAACGATGGAACAGAACCCGAAGAAAGGCCTCCTTTATATGATTCCCTGCCCGATAACGGAGGAGGGGAACGTCTGGTCGGTGCTGCCCGAGGCGAACCGCGCGGTGATGGCCGGGCTGGACTATTTCGTGGTGGAGAACACGCGCACGGCACGGCGTTTCCTGTCGAAAGCGGCCCTGGGGCTGGAGATCGACCGGATAGAATTCGCCGAGCTGAACGAACATACCGACCCGCACAGGGTAGGGGAGTTGGTCGTACCAATTTTGCAGGGCCGCTCGTGCGGCATGATCTCCGAAGCGGGTGTTCCGGGGGTGGCCGATCCGGGAGCGCTGCTTGCGGCCGAGTGCCACCGCAGAGGGATCCGCGTGGTGCCGCTGGTCGGTCCGTCGTCGATCCTGCTGGCGCTGATGGCCTCGGGGCAGAACGGGCAGTCGTTCGCCTTCCACGGCTATCTGCCCGTCAAACCGGCCGAGCGGGCGCAGGCAATCCGCCGGATAGAGAAACGGGCGCAGCAAGAGCATCAGTCGCAGCTCTTTATCGAGGCGCCCTACCGCAACGACAAACTGTTGGAGCAGCTGTTGGAACAGCTGCAGCCCGCGACGCGTCTGACGGTGGCGGTCGACATCACCGCCCCCGGGGAGATGATCCTGACGCTGCCCGTGGGCGAATGGCGCCGCCGCAAGGCCCCCGAACTGCACAAACGACCGGCCCTCTATATTCTCGGCATATAATTTGACGTTATAGGATATGTATTGGTTGAAAAAAAGAAAAAACAGAATACCGATGGAACAAGAAAAGATTTACAATCAGGCAGTTGACGGCGACGAGGGTTTCACGGCCGGCGACGGTTATCCTTCGTGCGAGGGGCAGCCGTGCGACAATATGGCAGACACCGATGCCGCCGACACTGACACTTTGGCAGGCGACGAGCAGTCCGCAACAACCGAAACAGCAACCGAAGCGGCAGCCGACCCGATCGACGCTGCGGCCGTGGCATTGGCCGAGGCGCAGAACGAGGTGGCCGTATGGAAGGACAAACACCTGCGGCTGCAGGCCGAGTTCGACAACTACCGCAAGCGCACGCTCAAGGAGAAGATGGACCTGGTGCAGAGCGGCGGCAAGGAGGTGCTGACGGCCATTCTGCCCGTGGTGGACGACCTGCAGCGCGCCGTGGCGGCCGCGGCAAAGACCCAGGACTGCGAGGCGCTGAAGACGGGCATGGAGTTGATCGAACAGAAATTCATCGACATCCTGCGTCAGAAAGGGGTCACCGCCATCGAGTCGAAGGGCCGCGCGTTCGATCCCGAAGAGGAGGAGGCTGTGGCTCGTTTTGCCGCCGGCGAGGAGATGAAAGGCAAGGTGGTCGACGTCATTCAGACGGGTTACAAACTGGGCGACAAGGTATTGCGATTCGCAAAGGTCGTTGTCGGCGAATAGTCTACGCATATGGCAGAGAAGAGAGATTACTACGAGGTGCTGGGCGTCGCGAAGAACGCTAACGCAGACGAAATAAAGAAGGCCTACCGCAAAGCCGCCATCAAATATCACCCCGACAAGAACCCGGGCGACAAGGAGGCGGAGGAGAAATTCAAGGAGGCCGCCGAGGCCTACGACGTGCTGTCGAACCCCGACAAACGGGCCCGTTACGACCAGTTCGGTCACGCCGGGATGAGCGGTGCGGCCGGCGGTGGCGGCGGATTCGGCGGTTTCGGCGGATTCTCGTCGATGGAGGATATTTTCTCGCAATTCGGCGACATCTTCGGCGGTCACTTCGGCGGCGGATTCGGCGGCCGGTCGCGCGGTCCGCAGGTCAACCAGGGTTCGGATATCCGGGTGAAGGTGAAGCTGACCTTGCAGGAGGTCGCCGCAGGAACGACCAAAAAGCTGAAGATCACCAAGATGTTGGCCTGCGACAAGTGCGGCGGTTCGGGGGCCAAGGATGCCAACGCCTATGCCACCTGCTCGACTTGCCACGGTTCGGGCTACATCACGCAGGTGCAGAATTCGTTCTTCGGCCGCGTGCAGACGCAGAGCGTTTGCCCCACCTGCGGCGGTTCGGGACGCACGATCACTTCGCCGTGCGACAAGTGTCACGGCGAAGGTACGGTGCGCGGCGAAGAGGTCGTCGAGATCAAGATCCCCGCAGGCGTGGGTGCCGGTATGGCGCTGACGGTGCAGGGCAAAGGCAATGCAGCCCGCCACGGCGGCATCAACGGCGACCTGCAGGTAGTCATCGACGAACAGGCCGATCCCGAATTGATCCGCGACGGCAACGACCTGATCCACAACCTGAATATCACCGTGCCGATGGCCCTGCTGGGTGCCACGGTCGAGGTGCCGACGGTCGAGGGTCGCGCCAAGATCAAGATCGACCCGGGAACGCACGCGGGCAAGGTGTTGCGCCTAAGGGGCAAGGGTCTGCCCGACGTAAACGGTTACGGACGGGGCGATCTGATGATCGTGGTCGACGTCACCTTCCCCGACAGCCTCACCGCCGAAGAACGCAAGCTGGTCGAAAAACTCGCCGATTCGCCCTCGTTCCGCGAGGCCTCGTCGGTGAAGAACCAGAACATCTTCGAGCGGATGAAGAACTTCTTCCGCTAACGGTCCCCCGCACGCAGCCGGGGCATCAACGCGCAAGAGGTCCCGCGCAGCAAGACACGACAGATGCAAGGGCCTTGTACGCGAGGTATTAACGCACTAAAAAACGACGAAAAATGAGCAGCTTTTTCTCTCCTTTCAAACGACACGCCAAATCGTTCAACTATCAGCCGCGCTACTACGATCCCCAAAAGGAGGAGCGCGAACAGCGCCGCGCCGAACTTTCGGGCGAGCGGCGCGACCATACGGACGAAGGGGGAGAGTACGTCCCCGGACAATACCTGCGCACGCAGTTCGAGGCCCGCGCCCAGCGCCGCGAGAAACGGCTGAATTCGGGGCAGAAACGTACGTGGTCGCTCATTATCGGCATTGCGTTGATGTTCCTGATCATCGCGATTCTCTACCCGCGTCTTGTCGGGATCTTCACCGAGGCGCAGCAACAGAACCGGCGCCCCGCAAAGACCGAAATAGAGTCCGAATACGGCGATTTCGACCCCTATGCCCCCATCACCATCGTCCCCAACGACTATCAGGAGGAGGAGAGCGAATGACCAACCGGATCCGTCTGCTGCCCGATGTGGTAGCCAACCAGATCGCCGCCGGTGAGGTGGTCGAGTATCCCTCGTCGGTGGTCAAGGAGATGATCGAGAACGCGATCGATGCCGGTGCGCATGCCGTGACGGTCAACTTCCGCGACGGAGGCCACGAGCTGATCCAGGTCATCGACGACGGCTGCGGCATGAGCCCCGTGGATGCCCGCATGGCCTTCGACCGCCACGCCACGAGCAAAATCAGCGACGTGGAGGATATCTACAGACTCCACACGTTCGGTTTCCGCGGCGAAGCGCTGGCTTCGATCGCCGCCGTATCGCAGGTCGAGTTGCGCACGCGCCCGGCCGAGAGCGAAATGGGGGTGATGGTCCGGATCGACGGCGGACAGTTTATCGAACAGCAGAACATCGCCTGTCCCGCGGGATCGCAATTCCTGGTCCGCAACCTCTTCTACAATGTTCCGGCCCGCCGCCGCTTCATGAAGAAGCCCTCGTCGTCGGCCGCGGGGATCAAGAGCGAGTTCCGCCGCGTGGCCCTGTGCTATCCCGAAGTGCGTTTCGAACTCTATGCCAACGACGCGCCCGTCTACCGTCTGCCCGTCAACACGCTGGCGGGCCGCATCGTCGACATCGTCGGCAAGTCCATCAAACACAACCTTCTGGAGGTCGACGCCAAGACCACGATCGTCCACCTCAAGGGCTATATCGGCCAGCCCTCGGCCGCCAAAAAGAGCAACACGGAGCAGTATCTGTTTGTCAACGGCCGCTATTTCCGTTCGCCTTTTTTCCTGAAGGCGATCCTCTACGGGTACGACAAACTGATCCCGCAGGGGGCCATTCCCGCCTATTTCCTCTACCTCTCGATCAACCCCGACCGCATCGACGTCAACGTCAGCCCGAAAAAGACGTCGATCAAATTCGCCGAAGAGGAGGCCATCTGGCAGATCATCGCGGCCACCGTGCGCGAAACCCTCGGACGTACGGGCGCCGTGCCGATGATGGATTTCTCGGACGAGGGCCGCATCGACATCCCCGTAGCCCAGCAGGGAGTCCGCTACGACGAACCGCCCGCCTTGAGCAACTCCACCTACAACCCGTTCGAAATCAGCGATTCAGGCGTCGAGGAACCCGGCGCCGAACTTTCGCGCAAAGGTGTCGCAACGCCATACGGCAGATCTTCGCGGAGCTTTTCCGACAACCGCACGATCCTGCCCGACACCGAAGCCTTCGGACTCGCCGCGCCGCAGTCCGACAACTGGAGCGACGTCCCCTCCGAGGGTTTCGCCGACCCGATCGAAACGGGCGAATTCGACTTCGTCCCCGCCGGCAACTGGAGCGCCGCTGCAGAGGCACCCGCCGGCGAGACCACAGCCTTCTCCACGCCGCTCATGATCGGGAACAGCCATGCCGCAGCGATTTACGGCGGCGAACTGGCCGTCGTAGACCTCTGCCGCGCCGACGAGCGGATCCGTTACGAGGCGGCCCTGCGACAGCTGGAGGGCAGCGTGGCCACCATCCAGAGCCTCCTCTTCCCCGAACGTCTGGCGCTTTCGAGCGAGGAGTTCGCACTGGCCGAGGAGTTCGCCGTGGAGCTGGCCGCCATCGGTTTCGATATCGAGATGCAGGAGGGGCAGACCCTCGAGGTGCGCGGCATACCGGCCGATCTGCCGGCCGAGAGCCTCGACCGTACGATTTACGAGCTGTTGCAGCTCTTCCAGATGCCCGTGGCCACGGAGCGTCTGCGCCGCGAACGCATCGCCGCCACGCTGGCCCGCCAGGGTGCCCATGCAGGCCGCCGCACCTTCACAGCCGAAGAGGCCGCACACCTTCTGGAACGTCTGGCCCGCTGCGACGCCCCGCGCTTCACCCCCTCGGGCAAGGCTGTTCTGCTGACGCTTACGCCCGACGAGCTGCGCGAACGCCTCGGGTAACCATCCCGACGCCGATATCTGAAAAGAGATCGGCCCCGGCCCGGCGCCAGCGAATAGATTTGCTTTTGCTCTCACTTATTCGTATCCTTGGCTGCGCCGAAAATACTTCCGTTCGGCAAAATCAAATTAAAATTTGCTTTTGCTCTCACTTATTCGTATCTTTGCATAACAAGACAGACTGATTAACATTCAAGATGAACTCCGCATTCAGCACTCCCCCTGTGGTCAAGCACCTCATTATCGCCAACTGCGTGATGCTGCTGGCCACTTCGCTGTTGCCCTTCAGCAACACGATCTACGAATATCTGGCACTCTTCAACCCCGAAAGCCCCTTCTTCCGCTCCTATCAGGTGGTGACCTATATGTTCCTCCACGCCGACATCAGTCATCTGTTTTTCAACATGTTCGCCCTGTGGATGTTCGGCCGCGTGCTGGAATACCAGTTCTCATCGCAGCGGTTCGTGACCTACTACCTGATCTGCGGTATCGGCGCGGCGCTGCTGCAACTGCTGGTCGGGTGGTTCGAATACTCGTCCGCCGTGCAGCAGATGGGCCTCCGGACCGCCCAATACCTGTTGCAGGTGCCGACCGTCGGCGCTTCGGGTGCGGTCTTCGGGCTGCTTCTGGCCTTCGGCGTCCTGCATCCCAACGCCCCGATCTATATGATGTTCATCCCCGTGCCGATCAAGGCCAAATGGTTCGTCGTGATCTATGGCGCCATCGAACTCTTCCTCGGCATGTCGGGACGCCAGCCCGGTGTGGCGCACTACGCGCATTTGGGCGGTATGCTGTGGGGCTACCTATTGCTTTGGTGGTGGAAACGTCAGGGTGTAATCCGTTATTGACCGACCGATGAGCAATACCTACTATAACGACTTCAGCTCGGCCAAACGGGCCAAACGCCCGTCGATCATCAGCCATCTGATCGACGGGGTGATGCTCGTCGCCTCCGTCGTCACAGCGGTGCTGACCGTACTGGTGGCCATTGCGCCCACCGTGCGACCGTCGGGGTGGTTTTTCCCGACCCTTTCGCTGGTGGCTCCCGCCGTCTGGTTCGCGGCCGCGATTCTGGCGTTGTGGTGGATTATCCGCTGGCGGTGGCTGTGCTTCGCGCTGGTGGCCCTGCCGCTTTTGTGCAGCGCGGGCTATTTTCAGCGTTTTGTCAGCCTGGAGATCAAACGCAGCGCCGACGATTTCGTGATCGCCGAGACCCCGGAAGAGAAGGATAAGGAGAAACAAAAAACCGCCAGGCACGACCGGTCGCTTACCCGGATGTTCCGTCGCCTGCTGGGCAAGGAACCCAAAAACAACGCCGACGCCACGGCCGAGACCCCGAAAGAACCCAAACGCAAACCCGTAAAACGCCGCGACCGGTCGACGTTTACGCTCATGACCTACAACGTCCGCTATTTCTACGGCCCGGACGGAGGCAACAGCATCGACAGCGTGATGCAGTTGATTCGCGAGGCGGACCCCGACATCATCTGCCTGCAAGAGTTCTTCCCGCGCACGGCAAGCCGCACCGTCGCCTCGGTCGACAGCCTTTTAGAGGGCTACCGTTCGATCGACGGCCGCGGCAAAGAGCCGACGTCGGAGAAGCCGGAGGACCAACAGCTGATCTACACGCGCCTCAAGGTGCTCGACTCGGGCCATATCCTTTCGGCCGAGGAGCCTGTGGCACCGAGCACCGTATGGGCGGATGTGGTGGCCGGCAACGACACCGTCCGATTGATTAACAACCACTTGCACTCCACCCACATCAACGCCGAGGACGATTCCTACCTCACGGGACTGGGCTACATCAGCGACACGGCGGCCGACAACCGCGTGCGCGGCATCATCCGCCGTTTCAGCCGCAACTCCATCCGCCGCGCCGACCAGGTCGACAGCCTCGTGCGCGTGATTGCCGCCTCGCCGCATCCGGTGATTGTCTGCGGCGACTTCAACGATCCGCCGATGTCGTACACCTACAACCGCCTCGGCAAGGGCCTGCAAGACGCCTTCTGCGTCAAGGGCAAGGGCTATTCGCACACCTTCCGAGGCTTCAACAACGTCCTGCGTATCGATTACGTATTGCTTTCGCCCACGTTCGAGGTGACGGAGTACAAAGTGCAGGATGTCGATTTCTCGGATCATCTTCCCGTGACGGTGCAGTTCAAGCCGTCCCCCAAAAACGCCCGGAAGACATCCCGGTAACCCGACCGCTAAAACGCACGACAAGCTGTAGAACAACAACAAACCTAAAATAACCCGATAACCATGATTTTCGATTCCCTGAAAAACCACGCACTCTACGAGAGTGTCAGCCCGCGACTGAAAGCCGCATTCGATTACATTCTCTCGACCGACCTGAAGGCCCTTGAGCCGGGCATCCACGAGATCGACGGCAAGAACCTCTACGTCAACGTTCTGGACCGCGAACTGAAAAAGAAGGCCGATGCCAAACTGGAGGTTCACAACGCCTATATCGATATCCAGGTCATCATCGAGGGTGTCGAGAGTTTCGGCTGGATCGAGCGTGCGGAGCTGAAGAAGCCGCAGGCGGAGTTCAATACCGAGAAGGATATCCAGCTCTTCGACGACGAGCCGCAGACCTATTACACGCTGAAGGAGGGTCAGTTTACGATCCTGCTGCCCGAGGACGGCCACGCGCCGATGGTCGGCGAGGGCCGCATCCGCAAAGCCATCGTCAAGGTTTTGATCGACTAAAGGCTTGCAGGTATAAACATATCCTCCCGTGGGCATGGCGTAAACGCCTGCCCACGGGAGGATATGTTTATACCCGCAAGCCAACGCATGGACCGGGGAGCGCCGCGCGGCAAGGGGCGGGGTCCTATCCCGCCCCGACGAGCGCAGTCGTATCAAGAAGAGAAAGGTGTGTCAAAAAATTGACACACCTTTCTCTTTCTGAAAATCAGCGTCAGTTCTTAAACGTCAGGCCGTCGGCCGCGGCATCGATGGCGATGGGGGAGTTGCGGTCGACCTCTCCGGCCAGAATACGGCGCGACAGACCGTTGACGATCACCCGCTGAAGCGTCCGCTTGACGGGCCGCGCACCGAACAGCGGATCGTAACCCTCGGCCGCAATCCAGCGCCGCGCCGCCTCCGTCCAGGTGAGCGACAGCCCGTTGTCCCGGAGCATCCGTGCAATGATCCGCAACTGAATATCGACTATCTGCTCTATATTCTCGCGGGTCAGCGGCTCGAACATCACGATCTCGTCGATGCGGTTCAGGAACTCGGGTTTCAGCTGCTGTTTCAGCAAGCCGACCACCTCGTCGCGCGTGCGCTCGACCGTCGCGGGATCGATCTTCCGCCCGTCGAATGCCGCAGCAAAACGCTCCTGAATGATCTGCGAACCCATGTTGGAGGTCATGATGATGATCGTGTTGCGGAAATCGACCGTGCGTCCCTTGTTGTCGGTCAGACGGCCGTCGTCAAGCACCTGCAAAAGGATGTTGAAGACGTCGGGATGGGCCTTTTCGATCTCGTCGAGCAGGACCACCGAGTAGGGCTTGCGCCGCACGGCTTCGGTCAGCTGTCCGCCCTCGTCGTAGCCGACATATCCCGGAGGCGCTCCCACCAAACGCGAAACGCTGTGCCGCTCCTGATATTCGCTCATATCGATCCGCGTGATCATATTGTCGTCGTTGAAAAGAAACTCCGCCAGAGCCTTGGCCAGCTCGGTCTTGCCCACGCCGGTGGTGCCGAGGAAGATGAACGAACCGATCGGTTTGCGCGGATCGCTCAACCCGGCGCGCGAACGGCGCACGGCATCGGCAATGGCCGTAATAGCTTGATCCTGACCGACAACGCGTTTGTGCAGTTCGGTCTCCAGATGCAAAAGTTTCTCACGCTCCGAGGCCAGCATCCGCTGCACGGGAATCCCCGTCCACCGCGAAACCACCTCGGCGATATCCTGCGCGTCGACCTCCTCCTTGATCATCGAACCGGCGGCCGAACTCTGCTGAAACTCCTCCTGCAGGGCCTCTATCCGCTGCTGCGCCTCGACGATCCGGCCATAGCGCAACTCGGCCACACGACCGTAATCGCCCTGGCGTTCCGCCTGCTGCGCCTCGATCTTCAGTTGTTCGATCCGCTCCTTGTCGGCCTGGATCTTCTGCAACAGATCGCGCTGCCCCTGCCACTTGGCGCGCATCGAACCCTCTTTGGCCTTCAGCTCCTCGATCTCGCGTGTGAGCATCCCGATACGTTCGGTGTCGTTCTCGCGGCGGATCGCCTCGCGTTCGATCTCGAGCTGACGCACCCGGCGATCCAGCGAATCGATCTCCTCGGGCACGGAGTTCATCTCCAAACGCAGGCGCGAAGCCGCCTCGTCGACAAGGTCGATGGCCTTGTC
>CAZHMX010000033.1:0-17859 GCA_964533725.1 uncultured Alistipes sp.
GACGGGCTTCTACTATCCCGTGGTGCCGAAGGGTCAGGCCCGCATCCGCGTGCAGATCTCGGCCGGACACACCCACGAGCAGCTCGACCGCTGCATCGCCGCCTTCAAAAAGGTCGGCACGGAGCTTAAAGTGCTCGCCTAACCCATTAAAGCCCGAAACGTTATGTCGAAACCCGCTTTAGATGCCATTGACAAGAAGATCCTGAAGTTTCTGATCAAGAACGCCCGTATGCCCTACCTCGAAATCGCCCGCGAATGCGGGATTTCGGGGGCGGCCATCCACCAGCGTATCCACAAACTGGAGGAGGCCGGCGTGATCCTCGGCAGCCGCCTGCTGGTCAACCCCAAGATGCTGGGATTCGACGTCTGTGCCTATATCGGTATCAGCGTCCACGAGCCGCAGCTGCTGCGCAAGATCACCGACCAGCTGCAACAGATCCCCGAGATCGTCGAGTGCCACTTCATCACCGGAACCTACAACATCTTCGTCAAGCTCTACTGCTGGGACAACGAACATCTGATGCGGGTGATCTTCGACGGCATTCTGCACATCCCGGGCATCGACACCACGCAAACCTATATTTCGCTCGATGAGGTATTCCAGCGTCAGGCCTATGTCGACGGATTAAACGAGGAGTAACCTATGATAATTCGACTGACCAAGGAGTTTTCTTTCGAGGCCGCCCACGCGCTGGACGGTTACGACGGACCCTGCCGCGAGATTCACGGCCACTCGTACCGCCTGTTCGTGACCGTGAAGGGGGAGCCGGTCAAAGATCCGAGCAACCCGAAATACGGGATGGTGATGGATTTCGGCGACCTGAAACGGATCGTCACGGAGCAGATCGTGGGGCCGCTGGACCACGCCTTCATCCTGCACCGCACGGACGAGAACCGCACGCTGTACGAGCAGTGGCGGTCGCGTTTCGACCGCATCATGCTGGTGGATTATCACCCGACGTGCGAGAATATGCTGGCGGATTTCGTGCGGCGCGTGCGGCCGAAACTGCCTGCGGGGGTGAAGTTGCAGTCGATGCGGCTGCACGAAACCGCCGCCTCATACGCCGAATGGGTCGCCGACGACAACTGAAAAAGGGGGAAGATCTTTCTTCCCCCTTTTTCATCTCAAAAAACAATTGTTCGGGTTCGCCCGTCCGGCTGGGCCGAATCATTGGCCCAAGGAGGACAGCCGCCGTGTTTTGCGCCCCAAAACCGCATTCGAGATGTAAATATCGACATTTTATTATGCGGTATCGACTTTTTATCGTATATTTGCGTAAACTATTGCGAGGAAGATACGATTTATTCAATATTAACTTTTAACACATCACTATTATGGACATCAAACAATCCGTAACGACCTGTCTCAAAGACAAGTATGCAACTTTCAGCGGCCGCGCCACGCGCAGCGAGTACTGGTGGTTCTGGCTCTCTACGTTTGTAATCGGCATCGTTGCCGGCATGATCAGCACCATGCTGTACTACGTCATCTGGCTGGCGCTCATTATCCCGAGCATCGCCGCCGGCGTTCGCCGCATTCACGACTCGGGCCACTGCGGCTGGTGGATCATCTGCCCGATCGTCAACCTGGTTTTCCTTATCATCCCGGGCAACGAGGGTGCCAACGAATACGGCGATCCCGTGAAATAGTTTTTTTGACGGTTTATAAAATGAAAGTGGCCGGAGACAAATGTCTCGGCCACTTTCATTTTATAAACCGTCCCAAAAACACGGACCGGGGAGCGCCGCGCGGCAAGGGGCGGGGTCCCGATCCCGCCCCGACGAGCGCAACCGTATCAGGACAGACGAATCGTTATTTCCCCGCAACGAAGTCCAACAGAGCGACGGCCGTCTTCTCGGGTTCTTCGACAAACCCCATGTGACCCGACTCCTCGAGCCAGACCACCTGCGCCTGCGGATGGGCAGCCGCCAGGGCTTCGGCACGCTCCAAAGGAATGTACCCGTCGCACTTGCCGAATATAAACAGCTGACGTACAGGCGACTGACGCAGCATCTCGTTGCGGTCGACACGCTGCATCATGCCGCGCAGGAGGGCCGCGATGCCGTCGTCCTCGGTGACCATCACCTGCTCCGCAAGATCCTCGATGGCATCGGCACAGCGCACGCGGTTCTGCGGCGCGAAACCGGCACCGGGAGCCACGCGCGAGAGCAGCTCCTTCTTGCCCGAGAGCACGAGGGCGATTTCACGCTCGCGGTCGGCGCGCTTCTGCTCGCGGTCGGGGTGGGGCGTCGAACTCAACAGCACCACGCCGTCCAACCGCTCGGGGTGACGTTCGCAGAGGGCCAGCGCCACATATCCGCCCATCGAGTGTCCGACCACCGTGCAACGGCCGATGCCCAGCGTATCGAGCGCCGCCGCCACCGTGTCGGCCAGAAATTCCATCGTATGCACCTCGCCCACGACCTGCGAGATCCCGTGTCCGGGGAGGTCGAGCGTCACGACGCGCAACTGTTTGTAGATCAACGGCACGAAGTCGTCCCACACGCACATCGACTCCAAATAGCCGTGCAGCAGGACCACGCAGGGTCCCTGCGTTTCGGAATCGCAGACGTGCAGCGCCGTTTGGGCGGCCATAATAAAACGTTCTTTCATTGTCGCGGGATTTGGTAAGGGAGGAGATCAGCGTTCGTCCTCCTCCTCATCGAAATAGTCGAGGGCCGATTCGCGCGAGGGGACATAATAATCGCCCTCCTCGTCATCGTCCAACGAAGCATAGAGCGCATGGCGCTCTTTCCCGCTTTTGTTCCTGGGAGCGAGCCGTTTGGCTTTGCGCATTTCGTCGTTCGAATCGTCGCGGCGAGGATTCCGATCGGTTTTCATATCTGGTGAAGATTTTGGATTAAATTCACATTCCGTGCTGCAATGTTAGATATTTTTTTTCAAATTTCGCACACTTGCCCGATTTTTTTCTCTAATTTTGTAGCCTAAACCGTTTGATATGAAACATCGCCACGTCATTTACCTCATAATCGCACTCATAGCAGCCGATCAGGCACTGAAAATCTGGATCAAAACCCACCTGGCCATCGACGAGGCCATCACCGTCTTCCCCGACTGGTTCCAGCTGCGTTTTTTAGAGAATCCCGGGGCTGCGTTCGGCATGCAGATCGCCCGCGCACCGTGGGGCAAGATCGCGCTGAGTCTGTTCCGTGTGGCGATGATCGGCTTCTTCGGCTGGTTGATCCACGGGGCCATCCGCCGCAAGGCCCCCGCGGGGGTGGTGGTCGGGATGACGCTGATCGTCGCCGGCGCCGTGGGCAACATGATCGACAGCGCCTTCTACGGCCTGATCTTCTCGGAATCCACCACCCGGACCGTCGCCGCGTGGGGCGGTTCCTATGCGCCGTTTATGATGGGCCGCGTGGTCGACATGCTCTATTTCCCGCTCTTCCAATGGAACGGCGTGCCCGAGTGGCTGAGCTTTCTGGTCGACCGCAACAACTACTTCTTCGGCCCGATCTTCAACCTCGCCGACGCCTATATCTCGGTGGCCGTGGTCTACCTGGCCCTCTTCCAGTGGCGCTATTTAAGCAAGGAATAATCCCTTACAGCAGGCGGTTTTCAGCGAAATAACGCCACAGCGGCGCCGCATGCAGGGCCTGTTTGATCGCACCCGTGACCAACAGCTCGCGCACCTGGTTCACCGTAAGCAGGTGGATATCGATATCCTCCGTCGCGTCCAAATGCTGCGCCGCCGCGCGGCAGACCCCCTCGGCCACGAAACTGTAGGTCCAGTTGGTCTGCGTCGCGGGGTTGGCCGAAAGGGTCATCAGCTCGCGCCACACGCCGCCCGCATAGCCGCTCTCCTCCAACAGTTCGCGCCGGGCCGCCTCCAGCGGGGACTCCCCCGCCTCCATCACACCCGCCACGATCTCATAACACGTGTCGGCAATGCCCGGGCGGTACTGCGAGATGAAGACGAACTCCCCCGCGGCGGTGCGGGCGATCACGTTGATCCAGTCGGGATATTCGTACAGATAGTAATCGGGAATCACCCGGCCGTTGGGCAGCAACATCCGCTCGTGGCGCACGGTATACCACGGCCGGCGGGCAAGGTATTCGCTCTCGAGGACCTTCCAGGGTCGATTTTGCGGTTTTTTCATAGCTAAATCACGTTTCGTCGCGTAAAGGTAACGAATAATTTCGTATATTTGGCTGCGCCGAGAATACTCCCGCCCGGCAAAAACAGATAAATTTGTTTTTGCTCCCGCTTTTGCGTATATTTGTAGACCACATCAACCCAAAAACGCCATGATCCCCGAATCCGAACGTCGACAAATCATCCGACTTATCCACCGAGAGGTCGTCCCGGCCATCGGCTGCACCGAACCTATCGCCGTAGCCCTCGGCGTCGCCCGCGCCGCAGAACTCCTGGCCCGCCGGCCCGAACGGGTCGAACTGCTCCTGAGCGCCAACATCCTCAAAAACGCCATGGGGGTCGGCATCCCCGGCACGGGCGGCATGATCGGTCTGCCGATCGCCGTGGCCCTGGGCGCCATCGCCGGCCGCCCGGCCTACGGCCTGGAGGTGTTGCGCGACGTGACCCCCGGGGACGTCGAACAGGGACGCCGTTTTATCGACGAGGGCCGCATATCGATCGGGCTTAAGGAGGCCTGCACGGACAAACTCTACATCGAGGTCGCGGTGCGCGCCGGCGACCGCACCGCACAGGCCGTCATCGCCGGAGGTCACACCGCCTTTGTCTACGAAGCCGCCGACGGCCGCGTCATCCTCGACAAACGCACCGCCTCGGCCGACGAGCAGGCCGAAGAGGCCCCGCGGCTGACCCTGCGCAAGGTATGGGACTTCGCCATGAGCACGCCGTTAGACGAGATCCGCTTCATCCTCGAGGCCCGCGACCTGAACAAGGCCGCCGCCGAAGCCGCCTTCGAACATGACTACGGCCACCGTCTGGGCAAGACCCTCCGTCAGGGCATCCCCCTGATGGGCGACAGCATCTTCACCCGCATCCTCTCCTACACCTCCGCCGCCTGCGACGCCCGCATGGCCGGCGCCAAGATCCCCGTGATGAGCAACTCGGGCAGCGGCAACCAGGGCATCACCTGCACGCTCCCCGTGGTCGTATACGCCGAAGAACAGCATGCCCCGGAGGAGCAGACCATCCGCGCCCTGATGCTCAGCCACCTCTCGGTGATCTACATCAAACAGAACTTAGGCCGCCTCTCGGCCCTCTGCGGCTGCGTGGTGGCCGCCACCGGCTCCAGCTGCGGCATCACCTATCTGATGGGCGGCGGCTACGACGAAGTGGCCTATGCCGTCAAAAACATGATCGCCAACCTCACCGGCATGATCTGCGACGGCGCCAAACCCGCCTGCGCCCTGAAACTCACCAGCGGCGTCTCCACCGCCGTGCTCTCCGCCCTGCTCGCCATGCAGCACCGCTACGTGACCTCCGTCGAAGGCATCATCGACGACGACGTCGACCGCTGTGTCGAAAACCTCGTCTCCATCGCCCGCGACGGCATGGACCAGACCGACAGCCTCATCCTCCGCATCATGACCGGCAAGGGAGGCTGCTGAAGGCGGAAGCGGTTTGACGCGACTGCGCTCTTAGGGCCCGTGGTCGGGCCCTGCCGCGCGGGCATACCCGAACAAACTTGTGCTGACGGCGTGCGTGTTTACACACCTTGAGTCGGAAGGGGGTCTTGCACGGAAAAATTCCGTGCAAGACCCCCTTCCGGCTCAAGGTGAATAGATATTCACATCATCAAGACAAAGTTTGTTCGGGTTCGCCCGTCCGGCTGGGCCAAATCATTGGCCCAAGGAGGACAGTCGTATCAAACCCGTGTCGGCCTACTCCAGCGTCTTGATGACATGGCGCACGACGCCCCAGACGAGGAGCCGTCCGGAGATATCGGCGGCGCGGATACGGATCTTTTCGTAACGGGGGTTCGAGGGTTCGAGAGTAACGGAACCGTCGTCGTGATGAAGAAGATGTTTGACGGTAAATTCGCCGTCGTAGTAGCAGATGGCGACGCAGCCGTTGCGGACGGGGGCCACTTTGTCGACCACGAGCAGATCGCCGTCGTCGATGCCGTCGCCGGTCATGCTGTCGCCCTCGACGCGCACGAAGAAGGTCGACGCGGGGTCGCGGATCAGGGCGCGGTTCAGGTCGAGGGGCGACTCGAGGAGATCCTCCGCGGGGGAGGGAAAGCCCGCATGCACGGGACTCGCCGCCAGAGGGAGGGGGCAGCTGCCCGACAGGTCGGGACGGATGAATTTCAGGGTGTTGTGTTCGTCTTTCATCGCAAAAATCTCGTTTAACGGCGAATGCGCAGGGGTTGCAGGGCCACATGGTCACCGCCGTTGTCGTCGGCGGTGTTGGTGACGCGGATGGCCTTGACCGGACGACCGGGGCGCAGGACAAAGCGGCCCTGCTTCAGCAAGCCGGCCGATTCAAAATTCACGCCATCGCAGCTGACCTCGACACGGCCGGCATTGAAAATATAACGCGGAAGCTGGGGGTTGCCGGTCCGGATCTCGATTTCGCGGCAGGCGACGGGGCTGTCGAAGGTGAAGAGGAACCAGTCGCCGCGGGTGCAGGTGCGGGCGGTCCAGGCCATCGAGGCGTAACGTTCGACGCGCTCGAAGGGAGCCTTCCGGCTCTCGGGCATCGAGGAGGTGAGCCGGACGGCGGGGGTGATGGTGCGGTAGTAGGCCTCGGTGGCGACCCAGGGGCTGCGGCCGGTGCCGCGGCGGGTGCAGAAACGGTAACGTTCGGGGCGGGTGGTGGCGATGGGACCGGTGTAGGGATGCAGCTCGCCGGCCGAAGAGGAGTCGTCGAACGGACCGTCCCCCGGGGAAGAGGAGACTTCGGAGGGCAAGGGGTCGATCGCGTAATAGATCTGCTCGCCAGAGTGGGCGGCGCGGACTGTGAGACGGCCGTCGGCAAAGGTGACCGAGGGCGGGAAGAGACGGTAGCGGACCCCCATGGCGCCGAGCCGGTCGAAATGGCGGTCGTTCAGCTCCCTGCGCCACTCGTCCATGGACAGCGGTTCGCCCCGCCAGGCGAGTTGCGACAGGATCGCCACGCGCGGGAAGAGCATATAATCCAGATAGTCGGGTTTTTCGGGTTCGTGCGAGAGATAGGCTTCGCTCCAGAAGGCCCCCTCGACGCCGACGACCTGTCGCATCATCGCGGGGGTGAAGCCCGCCTTGGCGAAGTCGAACGAGGCGACGCGTTCGGGACTGACGACGGCGGCCCAGTTGTGACCCTCCTCGCGGGGCGACTGGCGCATGTCGAAATAGAAATATTCGGCCGGCATCACCACCGTGGAGTAACCCGCCGCGGCCGCCGCACGGGCTTTTTTGAGGTTTTCCCAGCCCGAGACCACCGCCTCGCGGGTGATGCCGCCGTCGGTCGCCTCGTTCCAGACCATCGGCCGTTTGCCGTAGCGGGCGAGGATCCCGACCAGGCGGTCCATAAAATAGCCTTGCAGGCCGGCCGCCGAGGCCATCGCACGGCGTTCGGTCAGGGCCCGGCAGCGGGGGCAGTGTTCCCACTGGGTGCGAACCACCTCATCGCCGCCGATATGGAAGAAGGGCGAGGGAAAGAGCGCGCACAGCTCCCCGAGGATCTCCTCCAGCAGCGTATAGTTCTCCTCGCGCGCCACGCACCACGCCGAACGCAGGTCGTAACCGCCCGAAGCGGAGGTGTCGGGACGGTAATCGCAGAGGATCTCGGGGTGGACGCGGGCGATGCCGCGGCTGTGGCCCGGGAGGTCGATTTCGGGGATGATCTCGATGTTGCGGTCGGCGGCGTAGCGGATCAGGGAGCGCATCTCCTCCTGCGTGTAGAATCCGCCGTAACGCTCGGCCCACTTGCCGTAGATGGCGCGGATGGGGGTGCCCGGACCGCGGAAAGCCCCCACGCCGGTCAGTTCGGGGTGGCTTTTGATCTCGATGCGCCAGCCCTCGTCGTCGGAGAGGTGGAGGTGCAGGCGGTTGATCTTGTGGCAGGCCAGAAGGTCGATGCAGCGGCGCAGGCGCTCGGCGTCGATCCACGTGCGCGCCACGTCGATCATCACCCCGCGGTAGCCGAAACGGGGCGCGTCGCCGATGGTGCAGCAGCCGATCGAAACGGGGAATTTCAGCCCGCCGCCGCAGACCTCGGGCGGCAGCAGCTGCAACAGGGTCTGGATGCCGTTGAAGACACCGCCCGCCCCGCCGCCGCAGAGGGTCACGCCCAGCGGCGTGACCTCCAGCCGATAGGCCTCCTCCTCCAGCGACGGATCGGTCAACAGCTGCACCGCATCGCACGCGACCGGCGCGAAGGAGCGTTGCAGGGGCACCCGTGCAGCCAGATAGTCGGCCTGCGCCGTGAGTGCGGGATCGGCGGCAAGGCGGGTCGAGGCCGTCAGGGTGAACTCACCCTCCGTGTACCGCACCTCCCGGGGACGCGGCAGGAGCTGGGCCCGGAGCGGGAGGGCCGGGAGGCAGAGCGCAAGGGCGAGCAACAGGACCTTTATCCGGGTTTTCACCGGAGCTTTCACCGGGGTTTCCATTGAGGTCCTTATCGAGGCTTTCATGAGCATGGCGGGGAAAATTTTCTCCAAAGATAGGGATATTTCGCCGAAAATAGTAACTTTGCGGTACAAAAACCGACGAACGATGAATCAGGAGAAGAGTTTGCAGGCGACGGCGCGGCTGCTGGAGATCATGGAGACCCTGCGCCGCGAATGTCCGTGGGACCGCGAACAGACGTTCGAGTCGCTGCGCAACAACACCATCGAGGAGACCTACGAACTGGTGGACGCCATCACCGACCGCCACATGGAGGGCATCAGGGAGGAGCTGGGCGACCTGCTGCTGCACGTGGTCTTTTACTCGAAATTAGGCGACGAAGAGGGCGCCTTCGACTATGCCGACGTGGCCAACGCGCTGTGCGACAAGCTAATCTATCGCCACCCCCACATCTACGGCGATATCCACGCCTCGACCCCCGAGCAGGTGCTGCACAACTGGGAGGCGCTGAAACTGCGCAAGAAAAAGCGCAAGAGCGGCACCTTGGGCGGTGTTCCGCGTTCGCTGCCCGCCATGGTGAAGGCCCTGCGCGTGGGCGAAAAGGCCGCCGGCACGGGGTTCGACTGGGAGAAAAAGGAGGACGTCTGGCAGAAGGTGCAGGAGGAGATCGCCGAGGTCAACGCCGAAATGGCGGCGGGCAACAAAGAAAACCTCGAAGGGGAGTTCGGCGACCTGTTTTTCGCGCTGATCAACGCCTGCCGTCTCTATGGGGTCGATCCCGAATCGGCTTTGGAACGGACGAACAAAAAGTTCATCCGCCGCTTCAACTCGATGGAGGAACAGGCCGCCGCGGCCGGCCGCACGTTAGGCGAGATGACGCCCGACGAGATGGAGGCCCTGTGGCAAAACGCAAAAAAGGAGGAATAAACATGGCTTATATTAAAGAGGTGCGCGGGCACCGTCCCGAAATCGGGGAGAATACCTTCGTGGCCCCGACGGCCGTGATCGTGGGCGACGTGAAGATCGGCCGCGACTGCTCGATCTGGTTCAACGCCGTAGTGCGCGGCGACGTGAACGCCATCCGCATCGGCGACCGCACGAACATCCAGGACGGCGTGGTGCTGCACGCCATCTACGACGGGGCCAAACACCCCTCGCAAACCCTCATCGGAAACGACGTCTCGGTGGGTCACAACGCCATCATCCACGGCGCCCGCATCGGCGACGACTGTCTGATCGGCATGGGATCGACCATTCTGGACAACGCCGTCGTGCCGTCGGGCTGCATCATCGCGGCGGGCGCGCTGGTGCTGTCGAACGCACAGCTGGAACCGAATTCGGTCTATGCCGGCGTCCCCGCCCGCAAGGTCAAGGAGGTCACCGCCGAACAGCGTCAGGAGATCATCCGCCGCACCGCCCGCGATTACCGCACCTATGCCTCGTGGTTCGAGGAGGACGAGGCGGACCCCGCGGCCGAATAAACCAACCGCGCCACGCGCGCGTCCGGCACCTCGGGGAGGGGGAGGAAAGAAATCCGGTCCCGAAACACCCGCACGGACTGAAACACAAAAAAAGAGTGTCGCATGAAACCCTGGCTCAAACATTCGCGGTTGGTGATCAACCTGCTGGTGGCGTTTTCGGTCAGCCTGATCGTCAACATCGCCAACCTGCTGGTGATCCTGACCGAACGCAACAACAATTCGGGTCGCTACGACGCCGAAGAGGTGGTCTGCTATCCCTATGAAGGACGGTTGGTCAAACATCCCGACGGCTATGCCTATATCATCTACGGCACAGCGGCCGCCGCAAAAGCCGAATGCTCCGAACCGGCCCGAGGATCCGGCAAACCCGAAGAATCCGGGGAGCCCCGGGGGGCGGAGCTACGGATCGACAGCGTCTATCTGTCGGGGTACCAGATGCGGCACCGGGATCTGAAGGACGGGGACCGGTTGGTGATCAACGTCACGCCGCCGCGGCGCGCGGGAGCGCACTACACGCTCCACGACGTGCTGTCGGTCAACGGCGAGGAGTGCGATATCACGACCAACCGCCAGATGAACCGCGATATCGATTTCGTGGCGCAACTCCTTTTCTATATGGCGCTGGCCTTCCTCCTGGTGTGGATCCTCGACCGGCCGCAGGGACGCGGGCGGCCGTGGTGGCGGGTGCCCGGACGGTGGGCGGCCGTGGTGGCGGTAACCGTGGGGCTCTACTTCGTCGCACCCGTCCTGCGGTGGTACGACACGCGGATCGTACCCAACTTCATGACGGGGCGGATGATCGACTATATGCTGATGCTGAAATTCTCGTTCACGTTAGTGGTGGCGCTGCTGTACGGTCTGGTGGTCGAGCTGATGAAACGCCAGCAGGAGATCGAGGTGGAGAACGAACGGCTGAAAAACGAAAATCTCGCCACGCGTTACGACATGCTGCTCAGCCAGGTCAACCCGCACTTCTTCTTCAACTCGCTCAATTCGCTCTCGATGCTGGTGCGCGGCGGCGAGGAGCAGAAGGCGCTCACCTACATCGACCAGCTCTCCTATACGTTCCGTTACGTGCTGCGCAGCGGACAGAACACGATGACCACCCTCGCGGGCGAGCTGAAATTCGCCGAGGCCTACTGCTATCTGTTCAAGATCCGGTTTGCCGACAAGCTCTTCTTCAACATCGGGACCGATCCGTCGCTCTCGGAGTGGCGGCTGCCGGTGCTCACGCTCCAGCCGCTGCTGGACAACGCCGTGAAACACAACGTCATCTCGCGGCAGCACCCCCTGGAGGTCACCCTGCGCACCGAGGGCACCGCACTCGTCGTCGAAAATCCGCGCCGCCCCAAGCCCGAGGCCGAACCCGGCACGGGCATCGGCCTGGAAAACCTCCGCAGCCGCTGGCTCCTGACCACAGGCTTGGAGATCGAAGTGATCGCCACGGCCGACAAATTCACCGTGCGCCTGCCGCTCCAACGTCCCGAATAAGATGCGCCGCATAGTGATCATCGAGGACGAGACCGCCGCCGCGGTCAACCTGCAGGCCATCCTGCGCGAATGCTGCCCCGAAGCCGAGGTGGAGGCCGTACTGGAGGGGGTCGAGGAGGGTGTCGACTGGCTGGAGAGCCACCCCGCACCCGATCTGATCTTCGCCGACATCCACCTTTCGGACGGCAACTCGTTCCGCATCTTCGAACGTACGGAGATCTCCTCGCCCGTGATCTTCACCACGGCCTACGACCAATACGCCATCGAGGCCTTCCACGTCAACAGCATCGACTATCTGCTCAAGCCGATCAACCCCGCCGACCTTACGCGCGCGCTGGAGAAGTTGCGCCGCCTGACGCAGGCCGAACGCGACTCCGCACAAGACCGCATCCGCAGCCTCGAGGCCGCGACGGCGCATCCCGCAGCCTCCACGCAGGAGATCTTCCTGATCCAGCAGCGCGACCGCATCATCCCCCTGCAGCGGCGCGAGATCGCCTGTTTCCATACGGCCGACGAACACGTCTCGGCCTACGACCTGACAGGCCGGAGCTACCCCGTGGGGATGACGCTCGACGCCCTCTCGACACGGCTCCCCGAACGCGATTTCTTCCGTGCCAACCGTCAGTTTATCGTCTCGCGCGAGGCGATCCGCGACATCTCGGTCTGGTTCGGCGGACGGCTGACGTTGCATCTGAAGGTCGAAGTTCCCGAGCGGATCGTCATTCCGAAGGCCCGGGTGAAGGAGTTCAAGACGTGGCTGACGGCCGTTTCGGCGGAGCAATAGGTCGATTCACCGCCCAAAAGGGACGTTTCACCCCCTCACGGGTATCTTTCGGCGCAGTTTGGCGCTACCTTTGCATCACGAGCGGACAAAACCAATCGCAAAAAGAGATGAAAAAGATTTTATTCGTGATGATGACCTTAACGGTCCTGTTTACGGCCGCCGCCGATGCACAAAACCGCCGCGCGGGAGGTCCGCAGCAGCCCAAGGAGATCACCGCCGAACAGCTGGCCGAACGCCGTGCCGACCGGATGACCGAACAGCTCTCGCTCAATGCCGAGCAGCGCACGCAGCTCTACAACCTCTTCCTCGAGAGCGCCCGCGAGAACATCAAGCACCGCCAGCAGATGCAGCAGACGCACCAGAACCACGCCGAAGCCATGAAGGCCGCACGCGAGAAGGAAAACACACAGCTGAAAAAGATCCTGACCTCCGAGCAATACACGCGCTGGGAGCAGATGCAGGCCGACCGTCCGGGCAAGAACGCCCCCCGCAAGAAGGGCGCACCCCACAAAAAGGCCGGTTCCCAAAAAGAGGGCGCCTGTCCGTGCGGCAACAAGGACAAGAGCCAGACGAAGTAGCCGGTACGCCGGACAACGGATAACCGGGGAGCCGGGAACCCCAACCGGAGGAGCGGGAACGGGACACGGGAGACGGGGACCGGCAACGAATAACGGAAACCCGGCAACCACCGGCAAAACCGTCCGGATAACGGATAAAGCAGAGAGAAGCCGGAAAGAAAAATATGCGGTAGAACCCTCCGGCAAGACAATTAGGAGTTTGTAAAGTGTTTGATCTGCCGCAACCCAAAGCGACCGGTTGACCCCCGACCGGTCGCTCTTTCGAACCCGAAGAGAGAGAAAATATATAAAAACTTAAAGATGAATAAAAACCTGTTTCAAACCTTCGTGTTGGTCCTGTTGCTGACGGGAGCAACCGCCGTGGAGGCGCAGGAGCGCAAGGCCACCGCAAGCGGTTCGGTCATCGACGCCACCACCGGGAGCGGAATCCCGGGTGCGGTGGTCGAGATCGTCCCCGCAAAGACTCCCGACAAAAAACGTTACGTACAGTCGACCGCCAACGGTTCGGTGACCATCCCGTCGCTCGTCTACGGCGACTATGAACTGCGCGTCTCGTTCATGGGCTATCAGGCCGACACGCTGCAGATCAAGGTGGCCTCGGCCCGCCACGACCTGGGGCAGATCCGCCTCAAACCCGCCATGATCGAGACCGTCGTCAAGGAGGTGCAGCAGATCCGCACCTCGCAGGACGGCGACACGATCAGCTACAACGCCGGCGCCTTCAAGGTGGCCAACGATGCCGATGTCGAGGGACTGCTCAAGAAAATGCCCGGCATGAAGATCTCCGACGGTACGGTCGAGGTGCAGGGCGAGACGGTCAAGAAGATCCTCGTGGACGGCAAGGAGTTCTTCGGCGAGGATGTCACCACGGCCATCAAGTCGCTGCCCGCCGAGGCGGTCGACCGCATCGAGGTCTTCAACAAGCTGAGCGACCAGGCCGAATTCTCGGGCATGGACGACGGCGAGGGCTACAAGGCGCTCAATATCGTCACGCGTCCCAACATGCGCCAGGGCCAGTTCGGTAAGATCTATGCCGGCTACGGCTACGACCCCGACGCCATCAGCGAACCCAAAAGCAAGTATCTGGCAGGCGGTAACGTCAACATCTTCCACGGCTCGACGCGTCTGTCGGTGATCGGCCTGTTCAACAACGTCAACCAGCAGAACTTCTCGTTCGAGGATATCCTGGGCGTGACGGGTTCGAGCGGCGGCGGCCGCGGCGTGGGTCAGTACATGATGCGCCCGCAGTCCGGCGTGGCCCACGTCAACGCGCTGGGTCTGAACTTCTCGAAACAGTGGGGCGAGAACGACAAGGTGAAACTGGCCGGCAGCTACTTCTTCAACAACACCAACACCCAAAACGACTCGTGGCTCGAGAAGTGGTACGAGGCCCCCTCGCCCATCGACACGCTCGAACAGAAGGGCTACTCCCGGACCCTGAACAACAACCACCGTCTGAATCTGCGTTTGGACTGGAAGATCTCCGAGAACCAGTCGCTGATGTCGCGGTCGAACTTCAGCACCCAGTCCAACGACCCGTTGAGCCGCACGGACGGTCTGCACTGGGGCCAGAGCGGCTATTCGACCATCTTCAACCGCAGCAACTCCACCTCGTCGGGCTACAACCTGCGCCAGTTCCTGCAGTACCGCGCCAAGCTGGGCAAGGACGGCCGCACGATCTCGATCGACGGTTCGGTCAACTACCGCGACAACAAAAACAACAAGTTCAGCGAGTCGAACCGCGCCGGCGCCATCGAATACGACTATCAGCATATTCCCTTCGACGAGATTCCCTTCCTGACGATCGACCAGTTGCGCGAACAGAACGCCATCCTCACCCAGTATATCGTCACCCCCTCGACGAGCTACAGCCTCCGCACGGGTCTGACCTACACGGAGCCGCTGTCGAAATATTCGCAGCTGAGCGTCGAATACTCCACGCAGTACAACTACAGCGAGCGCGACCGCCGTTCGTTCGACGCCGACGACAACCTCAACCCCCAGCTCTCGAACTCCTACAACAGCGGCTACACCACCCACCGCGTCGGTCCGGGTTTCCGCTGGTCGAAGAAGAAGAACACCTTCGTGGCCAAACTCTTCTATCAGGCCTCGTCGCTCAAGGGCGAATTCATCTACCCCAACGCCGAGAAGATCCGTCACACCTACGGCAACCTGACCTATTTCATGATGGGCAACCTGCAGTTCAACAAGCAGAACTCGATGCGCCTGTTCGTCATGTCGCGCACCTCGGAGCCCGGCCTGAACGACCTGCAAAGCGTCCCCGACGTCTCGAATCCGCAGTATATCTCGGCCGGTAACCCCGCCCTCGACCCCTCGTACAGCCACACGGTCAACTTCCACTACAACCACACCAGCATCGAGAAGGGCCGCACCTTCATGTGGATGTTCTCGCTCAACACCACGCAGGACTATATCGGCAACAACGTGCTCTACGACAAGGCGCTGATCGCCGACGCCCTGGAGAAGCAGCAGCTGACCGGTTACGCGCCGCTGCAATACACCTCGCCCGTGAACATGAACGGCTATTTCAGTGTCCGCACCCACATCAGCTACGGCCTGCCGATCAAGTTCCTGAAGAGCAACCTCAACCTCTCGACCGGCGTCAACTATTCGACCACCCCGAGCATGATCAACAACAAGAAGAACACCTCGGAGTATATCGGTTACGATGCGCACGTGGTCCTGGGCAGCAACATCTCCGAGAAGATCGACTTCACCCTCTCGTGGAACGGCACCTACTCCACGGCCGAGAACTCGCAGGTCAAGAAACAGACCAACAACTATTTCTACCACTCGGCAACCGGTTCGCTGAAATTAGTCTTCTGGAAGGGTTTCACGCTGACGGCCAGCGCCTCCTACACACAGAACCTCGGTTTCACGAACGACTACAACGAGGAGTATGTCCTGTGCAACCTCTACCTGGGCAAGAAGGTCTTCCGGAACCAGCGCGGCGAGATCCTCGTAGGCGTCAACGACCTGCTGAACCAGAACACGGCCTTCAGCCGTTCGGTCGGCTCGGGCTACACGCAGAACTCGATCAACAGCGTGATCGGCCGCTACTACATGGTGCAGTTCGTCTACAACCTGCGTCACTTCGGCAAGCGCGGCTCGAAGAATGCCTCCGACTACGACAACGGCACGCAGTTCAACGGCCCGGGCGGACAGCGCCCGATGGGTCCCCCGCCGGGCGGCGGTGGCGGCGGTCGCCGTCCGTTCTAAATCCGCAGAGATATGCCCCTCCCCGGCCAAAGGCTGAAGGAGGGGCATTTTTGCGCGCCCCGAGGAGCGTGCCGGACCATGCGCAGCACAAAAGTTCGAGCAAAACCGCGGGCCGAGGCGTCCGGCAAGGGTTTTGGCGGGAAAACCGCTGCGGCAGCGAGGAAGCCCTGCAACTTCCGTGCAACTTTTGCAGGGTTTCATAAACGGTCGCGCGGTGGGTCGGGCTTTCCGGAGATCGCTTTACTCTCGGTTTTATCCTTCGCGGCCCCTTTGCCGCCGGCGCCGACACAAAAAAATGCGCGCTGCGGCACAAGGTTTGCGGCAAATGCGTATCTTTGTCGAAAAATTAAGCCTATGCGTCACCTCGTTGTATTGCTGGTGCTGCTCCTCGCGACAGCCTGCGGCCGCTCGCGCCAGACGGCCGCGACACCGGACGAAACCCGCCCCGTTCCGGTCCGCTTCAAACCCGCCTTCCCCCCCGACACGCTGACCGTAAACGAGGTGCGCGCCTGGATGGCCGCCCACTACTGGGACCGGCTCGATATGGCCGACACCACCTTCTACCGCCGTGCCGACACCCTCGAGATGCTGAACGCCTTCATGTACTACGTCCAGCAGTATGTCGACCGCGACGACCCCTCGCCGCTGGTCGAGCTGGTCCGCCGCGCCTCGACGGCCAACCGGCCCTCGCTCGAGTATTTCGCCATGCTGACCCACAACGTGCTGCGCAACCCCAACTCCCCGATGCGCAACGACGAGCTCTTCATCCCCGCCATGGAGGCGATCCTGGCCTCGCCGCTGCTCGACGAATACGATCGCATCTCCCCCGAACACGAGATCCGCATGGCCGGCCTGAACCGCATCGGCCAACCGGCCAACGATTTCAGCTACACGACCGCCGACGGACGCACGTCGCGGCTGTATGCGCTGCGGGCCGACTTCGTGCTGCTCTTCATCAACAACCCCGGTTGCGAGATGTGCCGCGAGATCCGCGAGGCGATCTGTCAGTCGCCGATGCTCTCGGAGATGATCGAACGGCGCGAGCTGGCGGTGCTGGCCCTCTATCCCGACGAGGATCTCGCGGCATGGCAGGCCTATCGCGAGCAGATCCCCGCGGCATGGATCAACGCCTACGACCGCGGCTGCCGGATCGAAAACGAAGAGCTCTACGACCTGCAGGCCATTCCCTCGCTCTATCTGCTGGACCGCCGCAAACGCGTGTTGGTGAAGGATGCGGTCGATGTCGGGCAGATCGAGTGGACGCTCGACCACAACCGTTAGCCGTCCCGCCGTCGGCCGCGGCTATAGGTTTTGCTTATGGCAGGATAAGAAAATGCAATCGGAAACCGTTGCGAAAATCCGGCGGAAATCGTATCTTTGCCTCGTAAAACAGAAACTAACTTCAAAAAACCGAACAATTATGGCAAAGAAATGGCGTTGCACCGTATGTGGTTATATCCACGAGGGTAACGAGGCACCCGAGCAGTGCCCGTTGTGCAAAGTAGGCAAAGAGAAATTCGTCGAGGTCGAGGAGCAGACCGAGGGTATCGAGTTCGTCACCGAACACAAGATCGGCGACGGCAAAGGTGCGGACAAAGAGCTTTGGGAGGGTCTGCAGAACCACTTCATGGGCGAGTGCACCGAGGTGGGCATGTATCTGGCGATGAGCCGTCAGGCCGACCGCGAGGGTTACCCCGAGGTGGCCGAGGCTTACAAGCGTTACGCATGGGAGGAGGCCGAGCACGCCTCGAAGTTCGCCGAGCTGATCGGCGAGGTGGT
>CAZHMX010000034.1:0-17761 GCA_964533725.1 uncultured Alistipes sp.
ACACACACCCGCAAGAACATCGCTTGTTCGGGTTCGCCCGTCCGGCTGGGCTGGACCACCAGCCCAAGGAGGACAGTTGTATCTTGACAACGACTGCCCCACGGGAGAAACACACGACATCGCAGCCGGGCGAATCATAACGAAAAAGGTCACAGATCACACGCCCGAAGCATGCAAACTGCGACCCGATCTATAATAACCGTAAGCCGGTTACTTTTTCTTCTCCTCGGCGTAGAGCTTGTTGACGGTCTCCAGCACCAGCGGCGTGATGTTGAGCGTGGTGTCGGCGTCGATCAACGAGGCGGCGTTCAGAATCAATTTGTACTTCCCGTCGGCATTGACCTGCTTCACGGCGCGCTGCAACAGATCCTGCACCCGGTTCGTGAACACGTAATTTTCCTCCTCCAGAGTCTGGGCCTCCTTCTGTGCGGCGCTTTGATAGGCGGCGGCGTTCTTCTCGATCGCCTGCTGCTCCTTCTGTGCGTCGGCCGTGGTGATCAGACCCTTCTGGTATTTCTCCTGCAACTGTGCCGCCTTGTTCTGGAGATTCTGCTCCTTGGAGGCCCAGGCCTTCTGCGCCTTCTCGGTCTTCTCCTGCAGGGCCTTGCCCTCGGTCTGCATCAGGTCGCACTGCGCCAGCACCGCATCCACCATCACATAGGCGATATCGCCCGTACCGATCTCGCTCTTCTCGGCCGCCTCGGTTGCCGCAGCGGGCGCATCCTGATTCTTGCACGCCGTAGCCATCGTGGCCAGCGCCAGCAAAGTGAAAAGTAGTTTTTTCATCGTTTTATTCTGTTTTTTTAGTTATAAATCGACTTTTGATCGACAAAGATAGGAAAAATTCTTTACTTTTGCAGTCTTGAGTGCCAAAAAGAGCACACGAAACAGAAAAAGTTGCCATTATGTACGAATTTATCGAAGGAGACATTGCCGAAATCGCCCCCGCGTATGCCGTTCTGAATGCCGGCGGCGTGGGCTATTTCATCCAAATATCGCTGCAAACTTTCTCGGCCATCGAACGCATGGAGCGCGTGCGGCTGCTGGTTCACTACGTCGTGCGCGAGGATGCCCAGCTGCTCTACGGATTCTACACCCGCGAGGAGCGCGAGTTGTTCCGCCTCCTGATCGGCGTCTCGGGCGTGGGCGGCAACACCGCGCGGATGATTCTGTCGACCTATACGGCTTCCGAGCTGCAGAACATCATCACCTCCGAGAATGCCGTACTGCTGAAGAATGTCAAGGGGCTGGGCCTCAAAACCGCCCAAAAGATCATCGTCGAGCTGAACGGCCGGATGTCCGGTCTGAAGATCCAGGCGGCCGCCACCGTCGGCAACACCGTTCCGGCCGCCATGACGGAGGCCGCCGCCGCCTTGGTGATGCTCGGATTCTCGAAAGCGTCGGTCGACAAAACCCTGCGCGCCATCTTCGAGGAGAACCCGCAGATCGGGGTCGAGGACGCCGTACGCGCCGGACTAAAACGCCTGTAACGATGACCGAAGTCAGAGCCAAAAAATCCCTCGGCCAGCACTTTCTGGTCGACCGCAATATCGCCCGCAAGATCTGTTCGTCGCTCTCGGGCGGCGACACGGCAGCACCCGCCACCGTATTGGAAGTGGGTTGCGGCATGGGTATCCTCACCCAATATCTGCTTGAACGTCAGGATATAACAACATACGGCGCCGAGATCGACTCCGAAAGCGTCGCATACCTCCACGCACACTACCCCGCCTTCACGCCGCGCCTTATCGAGGGGGATTTCCTGAAACTCGACCTCGCCGCGCTCTTTCCGTCGGGCGTACGCATCATCGGAAACTTTCCCTACAACATCTCGTCGCAAATCTTCTTCAAGGTGATCGAAAACCGCACGCTGGTTCCCGAATGTGTCGGAATGATCCAGAAGGAGGTGGCCGTGCGGATAGCCGAACCGCCCGGATCGCGCGAATACGGCATTTTGAGCGTGCTGTTGCAGGCGTGGTACGATATCGAATACCTCTTCACGGTGAACGAGTCGGTCTTCAACCCGCCACCCAAAGTCAAGAGCGCCGTGATCCGCCTCAAGCGCAACGCCACCGAGCACCTCGACTGCGACGAGACTCTTTTCGTGCAGGTGGTGAAGGCCTCGTTCGGCCAGCGCCGCAAGATGATCCGCAATGCCCTGCGTTCGGTCTTCGGCGACTTCGGCGGCGAGGAGCATCCGTTCTTCTCACGCCGCGCCGAACAGCTTTCGGTCAAGGATTTCGAGGAGCTGACCCGGTGGGTCAGCACCCACCGCGCATAGTTCGCCGCGCCCTACTGTCGCTGCTCCCCGAGCAGGATCTGCCGCACCGCCGTATCGTAAAACTCTGCGCTCCTCGCCCCGACGGCATAGGTCGGCGCACCCTTCAACGGCACGAAGAGCACCATCGGCACGCTCTCCACACCCAACGCGCGCGTCACTTCGGGGGCACGGTCGATATTGACCTTGTAGACGATGATCCGCCCCGCATATCGCTCGGCCAGATCCTTCATCACGGGCGACACCATCCGGCAGGGACCGCACCATACGGCATGAAAATCCACCACCGCAGGCAGCTCCCCGCGGTATTGCATATGCTCGACCTTGTCGCGGTAGTCGAAGACGCGCGTAATAAAGGTTTCGTCGGTCAGATTGACGGGCCGATCGATCTTCTGTGCCCGCATGGGCACCGTTCCCGCCAGCACCGCCAGCGTCACAAGGACATAAAGCCGTATTTTTTTCATCCTCGGGATCATTTTTATAGTATTTGAAAATCAATAAATTAACCTTCGCAAGGAGGTCGGAGTTTCATTTTCATTGCTCCGTATCGCAAAAATAATGCTTTTTTTCATTTGCAGAATCATTTTTTTATACTATCTTTGCATCGCAATCAGCCAAGGTGTGTTAGTTCAGCTGGTTAGAATACGTGCCTGTCACGCACGGGGTCAGGGGTTCGAGTCCCCTACACACCGCAGGAAAGGGTGTAAATCAAGCATTTGCGAGATTTACACCCTTTTTAGCACCCCGAAAACAGCCCTCCGGTATGATGATTCCGATGTGAAATTTTCGGGAGTTCGGTCACAAAATCCGGCTTATTGGTCAAACATTTTTCCGGAACATTTTCGAAAACACTTCTGCCATCGTCCCGCACCGGACCAGACCGCCCGCGCACCCTTTCCCGAAGAGAAAAATTCCGCGCGGACAACTCCGAAGCGGACCTCTCCTTGCGCCGTACACGGCTCGCAGACGTATCGGCATACGCCGCAGGACGAAGATCTCATTTCGGAATTGCCCGCGCGGAAGGGGCCAAACACCAACCCCTGCAATATTACACCCGCATTACACCCGCACAGAAAACCTTTCAGGAGGCCGCACCGGCGACCGCTTGTGCGGCATCAATTCTCCACATAGACGATACGGCTGAAATCCACCCCCTCTTTCAGGGTGCAGCCGACGCGGGTCTGACCTGTGAGGATATCGTAAACGTAGATGGTGGGAGCGCTGTTCTGGGGATTCGTACCCAAATAGGCCTTGCCGTTGAGCACCAGCGAGCGCTGCGAGAAGGTTCCCATGCTGAAGGGCAGCCGTTGACCGTTGCAGACAAATTCGGTCATCACGTCCGTTTGCAGATCCAGCAGCGCGTAATAACAGTTGTACGCCTCGCCCCAGCCGGCAGCCGACGCATTGCTTTCGGCACAACCCGTGTGTTGGGGATCCTGCAGATAGAGCAGCGCCTTGCCGTTGCCGAGATAGTCGACCGTCACCAGTTTGCTCTCCATGCCCGCGGCGCCGAGATAACTGCGGTCGATCCTCTTTTCGCCCCTCTTGACACGCATCAGACGGCCGAACTGACAGGTCGATTTCTCGGATCCGGGGATTTGCGAGTTGCAGGCCACATAGAGGTTCCCGTCGCCGTCGAAGAACATCTTGTTCTGCAACAGCTCGCCATAGGCCGTACCGGCGATCTGCTCGGCGCGGTCGTCGACATCCCAGGCTTCGACCTGCATCGTTGCGGGATCGATGACAGCCATATAGATCCTGTTGTCGGAGACGCCCTTGCGGCCCGTTCCGTTCTTTTTCTGGAAGAAATAGAGCAACCGGTTGTCCGCCTTGCGGTAACGTAACAGTCCCGAGGTACTGAAATAGACGAAATCGGGGGCCTCCTCCGAGGCGGTCAGCGTGCCCAAGTTGAGCGAACCCTCCTCGAGGGGCCGCATCGTCTCGCCGTCGTACTTCGACCAAAGGATCTCGGTACCGGCACCGTTGGAGGCCATCACCACCAGCTCGTCGCCGATCCACGCATGGGTGTAACTGCGCTCCTTGAAGCTGTTTTTGCCCATGGGATAGCTGGCCTTGAAGACCACGCCCTGCTGGTTGTCGATCTTGAAGATAGAGTTTTTACCCGAGTTGATGACGTTGATCTGGTAATATTTGTCACCGAAAACGATGACCTCCTCGTTGATCTTGTCCGACACCACATGGCTGTTGCTGCCGGCACAGTCGATCTGCGCACCCTCTTCGAGCGAGTTTACGCTGCGCACCAGAATGGTGGCCGAACTGCCCATGCCCGACGTACCGCCCGTCGAGGTCCAGATGTCGAAATGGACGTCGTCGATCTCATCCCAGTCGCCCTCCTTGCCGCCGCCCGTCTCGTCCGAGCAGGCGGTCCAGCCCATCACCAGCACCGCCGCACAGACGGCACCGGTCAAAAAACGCATTTTTTTCATTTCGGTAGAATTATCTATTTATTGTTTCGATGCAGATAGAGCCGGAATTTGCAGAAGAACGAACGGCCGGGCTTCTGCAGCATGAAGTTGTCGTACAGCAACCGGTCGAAGAGGTTGCGGCACTCGACCGTGAGGTTGTAACGTCCCTCGTGCCACGACCACGTCAGCGCGAGGCTCTGCTGGTGCTGGGTCGGGATGCGCGAACGGGTCTTGTCCGAGCCGATGCCCTCCCACGTAAGATAGAACCAGTGGACGTACTGATAGGCATACTCCGCGCGCAGGCGGTCGCCGCGACGGGAGAGCGGACGGGTCGTATAGGCGACCTCGGCATTGCCGTAGAGCCACGGCGCATTGGGAACGCGGTTGCGATAGGTGATCGAGGGTTTGCCGTCGGTCTTCAGCCGGTTCATGTCGCGGGCCTCCTGATAGCTGCCGTTCACGACCACCCGCAACCGGTCGTCGTAGACATAGCGCAACTCGGCCTCGGCGCCCTTCATCCGCACTTTGGAGACATTCTCATACTGCATCGTGCCGTCCGCCTCGGAGACCCGCACGTGGATGTAATCCCTGACATCGCGATAGAAGACGCCCGCTTCGTAGGCCAGCGAGTGGACCGCCGCCGGACGCCATGTGCCGAAGATCCCGATATTTACGTTGTTGCTGCTCTCGGGACGAAGGGCCAGATTGGCGTAGACATTCGTCCCGTTGCCCAACAGCTCGCGGGCCAGGGGCAAGCGCACCGTATGCTCGTAGGAGAGTTTCAGCGCCAGCGGTTCGCGCACTGTAAAACGACTGCCGAGCCCGTAACCGATGTAGTTGCGCACGGCGTGTGCCGGCTGCTCGTCGGCATGGGTGACAAACGAGCGGTCGCGCTGCTCGATATCGACCACGCTGATATAGTCCTTCACGAAGAGCGTATTGACCATCCGGCCGTCGAAGAGTTGCCCGTTGTACGACAGCCCGAGGATGTGTTTGGCCAGAACGTCGTTCGACGGGTCGAACGACGGGTCGACATCATCCTTGCGGTCGTTGCCGCTGCGCGAGAGCAGATAGTTCAGATTCAGCGCATGGCGACTGCTTATATCGTAATTGAAGTTGGCGCGGACGACGGTCAGCGGCCGGCGGTAATGGCGCAACGAACGGTCGCGGCCCGTGATCTCGTTGCGCTGGGTCTCCTTCCACGAGCCGTCCCAGGCGTAACGGCGGAACGCGGTGTCGATGGTGCGCGAGACGTCGAACGTGTGCGAGGCCGCGAGGTTCACCAGCCACCGCTCGCCGAAACGCTTGCGGTAGCGCATCCCCACATTCCAGGCCTCCTGACACCGCTCGGCCGCACCGTAGACGACGCTCTGCACCGATCCCGTCTGCAACTCCTTGTCGACCTTCGACCAGCCGCCCGTGATATAAAACTGATCGGCCCAGCGCCGTCCCTCGACCCCGGCCTCCAACTGTCCGCTGACCGAGAGATAGTCGTCGTGAAACCGCCGCACCGTACGTTTTACGTATCGTTCCTGCTCCGGATCCCACAGTTCGATTCCGCGCATTTTGTAGTCGTTGCGGGCGCTGTTGACCCCCACCGAAGGCCGGATCACCACCCCGCGGGGCAGACACAGCCGACCGTTCAGATCGCCGATCCAGGTGCCGAAAGAGCCGTAACCGACCGAGGCATCCAGAAAGTCGCTTCGCTGCTGTCGGGTGATGATATTGATGGCGCCGCCCAGCGCATCCGACCCCAAATGGGCCGGCACGACCCCTTTGTAGATCTCGACGCGCTCGATGGTGCTCACGGGCAGGTTGGCCAGGTTCACCTCGCCGCCGCGCACCTCCAGCGGCACGCCGTCGATAAAATAACGCACCGAATTGCCCGACATGCCGTTGAGCGAGAGCTCGAAATCGGAACCCATGCCGCCCGTTTCGCGGATCCTGACCCCCGACGAACGGTTGACCAGTTCGTCGAGCGTCTGAACGGCTTTGTTGCGCACATCGACCGCGCTGACGGCAAAAGCCCCCTCGCGCAGCTGCTGCGACCGCCCTTTGCCCACGACGGTCACCCCGCCGACCTGCAGCGTATCCTGCAACGATCCGCGCTGCGCGGACTGCTGCGTAGTCTGCGGCGTCCTTTGCCGTGCCCCCTGCGACACCTCTTGCTGCGGTTCGCGCGACGAACCCGGCAGCGGTTCCTGTGCCGAAGTTGCGCCGCTCCCGAGCAGGGCCACGGCAGACAACAGCCCGGCGATCCGTCCCCTCAGAACGGATAGCGAAACCTTTTTTTTGTTGATTTTCGACTCTCCTGTCATCATTCCATCATTTTTCAGCATACCCGGAATGGGAAGAGTCACCCGAAGGTCGCGGCAAAGCACAGCGACGGCAACGACACTCCAGATCCTGGGAGTTGCAATTGTTCTGTGGATCTTGCGGCAGGTATTCTGGCTTTTCGCGCATCTCCCGGCCTTCCCGTCCGTCTGCAGGACAGTGACCATCGATGAGAGACACTTCAGGTTGCGAATTACAGCTGCAGGAACAGCTCCGGTCTTTCACCGGATTCCCTTTCGTCCGCGACACCGCAGTATCCCCGGACTACCGAATCCGTGACAAAGGTAATCATTTTTTCGAAATTCGCAAAAACAGAATCCTCCTTTCAAAAATTCGCGATATCGGCCCTTGTCTTCATGTGAAATCAAATCGAGCGGGCTGCCCCTCGCATGGGTGTTTCAGACCGCATAAAAAGCGAGCCTCGAATCCAACGACAAGTTGAGACCGAGACCCGCAATTACAGCCAATATTCACTTTTGATTATCGAGGTGTGATAAATCCTACATGAGCAGTATGTGTCTTGTCGGCAGGAATTCCCGAAGTTAAAACATCCGGGACCGGCAATATTCCGGTTTCATCAAGAATTCGGGCAAGCTGTGTTAAGACTTCGTGATATAATATAACCTTTAGAGCCGCCTCATTATACTTACAGCTCCATCCGACGGTTTCAGCTATAGACAGACCGTCAAAATGCCGCTTAAAAGCATTTGCAGCCGCTTTAGCCCAGGTGTCGGCAGCGTTGCTTATTTCATCTTTACCGTCGAGGATCGGGATAGTAAGGCGATCATCCTTGTCAATCACTCCGTATTTTTTGCAGTCTTGCAACATTTCTTCGGTTAAATCCTCGCCGTTCAAAATATTGCGCAGCGCCTTTAAGATTTGAGTTTTAACGAACACCGTACACAAATAGGCATTCGAGCGGTTGCCCCATGCAAATTTGAATTTGTGATTTTCTCCTAATCCCATACCGTTGGTGCCATATACATTCGGGTCCTCCGGACGATAGAAATAAAACAAACCGCTCCATGTCATGCCGTCCACCGGGCATATAGTGGTATTCTCTTTCGACACTCCAATATTTTCCCATATAATATCGTCAAACACGAGAGAATGCACAAGAGGGAAAGCCGACTCGCGATAGCCCGCACGATCCAGTACCGACAAGAAAAGATTCCGCTCCCGTTCGGTGTTGTCGATGATATTTGTCGCCAATATCCTGGCCTTGTCTCTAAGATTTTCAGTTGCCAGACTGTCAAAGAAAGGTATCGCTGAATAATAAACACCCTCCGTGCGGTATATCATTCCTTGATTTAGAAGCCGAGCAGTATCGGCAGCCTCCATATCAAAACCTGAAATCCTTAAATCTTCCAATGACTTCGGCCTTTCCCAAAGGGTAAGCAGCAGGTCGAAATTTTTACCCTCTTTAATCAGTTCGCCTGGATATCGGCCGGAATAACTTATAAATGGCAGGTAGTCCCAATCTTCCTGGATGGCGGCAACGCCAACAAGAGGGAACAACAGCAATGCCATGAGAATCTTTTTCATATTTATGATTCATTTTTCCTTACTCACTTAACGGCTTTTCAGTTACTCCGTCGTACCTTAAAAGTCTGGGTTGAGATATGCACAAAAAAAACGCGGTACTTTAGCATACTCATCCTCAAGGTGTTTGGCGTAACCCGATCTACAAAATATACAAAAGCCCGCGCCTACAAGCGCGAGCATTTTTGCAATATTCCTAAGATCCATATAGTCGCCAAACTTTAGAGGATAGAATAAAAGCAAAAACGCTTTTCCAAATATGTTAAATGTGCGTATCCGATACGCTAATGTTTCATAGGCAAATGTTTTTTGTTTTCACAAAGATAGATAAAAATTACACATTTTCCAAGCCGCAACCGAAATTGCAGCAAAAAGCGGCATAAGAATCCGTACCTTAACTATTTCATAAAAAACGCACCCGCAGCAACGTCCCCAAGGCCGCCGGCAACCGCATCTTGCACGCCCGCTACCGCTTCACCGGATCCCAGCCCAACTTTTCAAGCAGCCGCAGGAGGTTCATCATCTGCTCGCAGCAGTAGCTTTTCTTACTGTCGCTCAACCGGTTGAACGGACGCAGATCGGGATCCTGACGCCGGGCATCGTCGCGCACCGGGCCATAGGTCCAACCCTCCCGCATGCGGTCGCAGGCCCAGATCTCGTGCGCATTCTCGGCCAGCACCTCGCATAAATCCTGCAAATCATCGGGAATCCCGACCCCGGAGAGGTCGATGGGATGCGGCTCGTAATCGTCGCCGTCGCTGATCAAAACAAGGTTTCTGGAGGAGTCCGCCCAAGCGTCGAGGAATTGCGGGAGAGGATAAGTGTCGACGTCTTGCGATGTGAACGGATCAAGAAGGGTGATGGTGTCGTTATCAAGAGCCGTAACGACGACGGCATGGTCGGGAATTTCGCCGATGATGGCATCCTCCATCGACTCCCACTCGGGGTCGCCGACAAGTTCTCCGCCGTCGACCACGGCGATGACGATCTGATTCTTTTCAAGCGCCCGAAGGATATCGTCCGTCGAGCAGTCGTAACGGCGGGCCACATTCAGCCCGCGCCGTCCGGATAGTTTACCGATGTGGTGTAGAGCGGTGCCCTCCGCTCGCAGCCAACCTTCCGCCCGGGACTCTTCGATCAACGCTTCGTCGTCGACCTCGAACCCGAAGTGCCTCAACGCGACGCCTTCGCAGCGGATGGCACAAAGGTTATTTTGTTGATCTTCAGCTGCCATGGCGGTCATCGGGAGGGTCCGTCGCCGGGTCTGCGTCCAGTCCATCGAGTCGAGCAGCTCATCGAGCCGCCGTTCGAGCCTGCGGGTCGGATCCGCGTCATCCCTGCCGCCCGTGCCGCCCGCATCACCGGTTCGCGACATCCCGCCGGCATTGCCGAAGCCGCCGAGGTCCTCCGCAACCGACGCCAGCGCCCCGTCGGGCAACCCGTCGTCGCGGAACATTCCGCGGGCTTCATTCACCCGGTCCATATCGTCCCTTTCGAACGACGGCGCACCGCAGGAATAGGAGGTATCGTCGAACCGCGCAGCCGCCGGAACCCTCTTTTTAGCCGATCTTTTCACCGCGGAACCAAAAACCCTCCGTATCCAGTCGACTTTTTCCTCCGGCCCGTTTGCTTTGCCGGGCATCGTACCGGCACACGCACGGGGTTCACCAGCGGAACACGCCGCCACCGAGGTCCAGGCCGAGATTCCACGCTCAACGGCCTTTTTCGCGACGACGCGGGACGCCGCCCGGGCGGGACGGATTTCGTAATCGTCATCCATACCGATCAACACCGCCTGCAACCGGTCGGGATGCTCCTTGAGATACTGACGCACGGCCAAACGTTCGGCCGGGGAAACGTTGCCGGCTGCATAGGCAGCCAATAATTCGCTCGTTATCTCCATCTTTCCGTGTTCTTTATAAGTTCGCCGACGATCCTGCGCAGCTCCTCGCGGGCGTGTTGCAGCAGCGAATTGACGTATTTTTCGTTGGGAACGACCGCCTGCCTGACGCGTGCGACATCGTGCGCCTTCTTCACGAAGCCGTATTTGACGATCCCGTGTTTTTCCCAGCGTTGCCGGAGCATTTCGGCGATATCGCGGCTTTTGTAGCCGTCCAGCTGACGCAACAGCGCGAAACGCTGGTCGGCATCCCTGAGCAGTGCGATACCCTCGACCAGCAGCACCCGCATATCGGACCTGCCCGAATCGGAGCACTCGCCGCAATCGCCGACCGCCGAATCGACATACCGGAGGTTGCTTTCGTCGAGCGGCACGACCGACTTTTTATCCCCTTCCGACCTCTTCACCTCCACGAAGCGGCGATAGGCGATCGTGCGCAGCCAGCCGCCGAAGGTCGTACGCCAATGGAAGTCGCGTAGCTTGTGCCATGCGGGTTCGCCGCGCCGCAGATATTCGAACAGATCGCTCAAACAGTCCTTGAAACAGTCGGCACGGGCCCCGTATACCTTATAATATAAAGACCGCAACAAGGGAGTGTAGCGTTCGTAGAGCAGAAAGGCCACACCACCCTGATCGATATCGCAACCCTCGGCGGGGTTGGTAACCAACTCCACCAGCTCGCGATCGGTCATCGCCCCGTATATATGATGATAAGCCCGATTCATGTTTTTGTACAACATTTAACAATCCAAATTTTTGCGCGATTCTTATTCCGTTCCTTTCAGGCGTTGCCGTACCGCTGGCCAAACCAAAACCGCTGGACACAGTTCAACCTCGCCCGTTCCTTTGAATCCGAAGACCGGCGCGCAACCGTTCCCCTTCTCTCAATGACATTCAAAAACTTTTGACCGGAATAATTTCAGAATCTTTCCATCTGGATTTTGTACACTTCCTTGATTTGTGCAAACATACGACATTTTTTCCAAACTTCCAACGCCGCCGCCCGTTTTTTTCGATTCTTTTCGGCATACGGCACAAAGCAGGGACAGCCTGCACGCAACCGGCTGAAACAAAGCCGCCCCCGGCGGAGCGACACGACGCCCGACGGCGCCCCCTCCCGACAGAGCGCGCCGAACGCCTACCCCTTCCACGCCCAACCGGCACGAAGACCGCAACGATAGGCGCGCAGTTTCGAGAAGTCGCAGGAACGCAGGCTCAGCACAAAGAACAGCACCCGCTGCATGACGGTATAGTACCCGAAGGCGATCCGGCTGCGGAGCCTGCCGGCCGGCGTGCGTGCCGAATCGCACAAAAACCGACGCCAGAATATCACGATATTGCGCCCGTGCGCATAGATTTCGTCCATCTCCCTTTGCTTGTTCGGCACCCCCGACCGGCCGTCCAGATGTTTGAAAGCGGGAACCTTGCAACTGAAGTTGCGCAATCCCGACCGATAAGCCTTAAAGAAGAAGACCTGATCATCGGGCCACGCATACCGTGTTTCATCGAGCCACATTTCCTCGCGCAGCCCCATCTTCGGGGTGATCTCCGTTCTCATCAGGAAACATTGAAAAGGTCCGCTTTGGGTCGGATTGACATTCCCGGACAGTGAATTGTTGACCCTGTAGCGCCCGTTGCGCTTGATCGAGATCTTGTAAGGCGACCGGCTGTTTTCGGTACGCTCGCCGAAGATTCCGCTAACCAAATTCTTCAGCAGCCCTTTCCGGCAATCCTGAATAGGCACAAGATTATCGGCTCGGTATTCTTCGGCTGTTTCGACCAGTTTTTTCGCAAAATCCCGGTCGAATTCCACATCGTCGTCGCACACCAGCAGATAGTCGGGACGGTCGGAAAGCCGCCAGGCATACTCCATCCCGTAAATCCGCTGACTCCACATCCCTTTTTCAGTACGGAGCACCGTTTCGGTACCGAGACTCGGCATCGGCGCATCGTAGCCATGAGGCACCACGACAAATATATCCCTTGGCCGAAGGCTCTGTTTTTCGAGCGACGCCAAAAGCCGGGCATACTTTTGCCCTCCATACAACGTCCTGATGATCACGGAATAAGATTGCGACATATAATTTTCATTTATAAATTCCCCACAAAGACGGCCCACATTCGCCGATCCGTACGCAAATATACAAAAATTTCCCGGATCCGCCCTCTTCCCGGGCATTGATTCTCTTAAACTATAACCCGCAGCAAACAAACGCTCTGCGCAGCAACTTATACGAAAGCTGCTGCGCAGAAGTAAACTTTTTATAAATCTAACAATGGTTCATTAATCTTATATACCGTCCTAATCCTATTACCTGGCCATTTATCATACCAATCGTCCTCACGATATTGACCATTATACATTTTCAACATATATCCCTTGCTACTATCTGATGAATAATCGGAAGATAAATAACCAGTAGTATCATTTTCTATACCATCATATACAAGATACAGCGGTTCTCCGCCGAATAGTTTTAATGCGGAATTTAAAGAGCTTATATTATTGTACATCATTATAAGCTGACGTAAAGTAGGCGCATGAAGTTTTCTGGCGGTATATTGATCGCCGTATCCACTGTCCCGCATGGAAACAATACAGCCTTCGCCGTTCTCCATTACGCAGACTCCTTTTTTATTAAATGTTATTTTATCGCTTTCCTGCATCTTTTGCCATTGGGAAGGGGTAATAAACACGGTCTTGCCATCTTTGACCGCGCACAATGACATATTCATCGGTTTTGTTGATATTTCGTCACTTTGAGTTAATCCCAACAAACCTTTCGCGACCTTTAAGGAGATATCGATAAGCTGCGCCATACTTTCAGCAGGTGCATTCGCGTCAAAGGCTTTTTCTACAAGTGCCGTTTCGACATTGATCATTCTTGCCGTCACAAACAGTTCGTCAAACACGTTGCTGACGTCGGCAACAACGACATAGCGAACCCCGAACTTCTGACCCAGGCGGGCGATCTGGCTATCCTGCACGTCGCCCGAAGTCTGAAAATCATGCTCGCTCGAAAGGGCCGCCAGGAAGTCGGCAGTACGCTCGACCGCCGCATATTCGTTCGTGGCGGTTATCGCGCTTACCAATTTGGCACCTATCACCTTTTTATACGAGTCCTGCACATCACTGCCGGTCATATACACGGCAACCTTCTTTTTGGGTGCCGTTTGGGCCGACACCGACGACGCAACCATCGCGAAGATGATCGCCATAAAGACAAAATAACGTTTCATAGCGGGCCGGTTATTTGGATTGTTTGTTCAGTAATCTGTAGGCCACATTGTTCGCCAATGCTATAAGGACGCTCGAATCCGTATATTTGCGGTTTTGACTCACCGTCTTCACAACGGCACCCGATTCGAGGTGGATCAATTTGGCGGCCATATAGCAGGTAGCGTCACTCTTGAAGGCCACATTTACCGCCACCACATAGTCGACCCCAAGGCGTTCGCCGACTTTGCGGATCTCTTTTTCGGGGACCTCGCCCGACAGCTGGTAGTCCTGCTCCGCCGTAAGCGCATCGACAAACGCCTCGTTGCGCTCATACGGAACGTACTCCCTGTTTCCCGACATACGGGCCAGCACGGCCGTACTGACAATGGATTTGTCATCGTCGCCAATCTCGCCACCGACATAGACGGCAACCTTTTTAGCCTGGGCGCATGCGCTTTCGGCAAACAGCGCGCACGAGAAGACCAAAAGAACCAGAACTGAAATCTTTTTCATTTGTGTTAAACTTTTGCCCCTCGCAGACTCCCCGGAATAAGGGTGATAATAATAAAAAAGCGTGAGAGTCTGTACTTTTGCTCTTCACGTCTATTGAGGCTCTCGCATTGCCCTGTCCGATAGAAGAGCAACGCTGAGACCTCACGCGTGTATGATCATAACCTCACAGCCTTCCCACGAAGGCCGCAAGTTCGACAAATCATACCGCAAAAGGCATCTACCGTTGCTTATCTTAATCGGACACAGAAATTTGCGAGATTTCAATAGACCAAGAATAAGCGAAGTAAACGCTTCTTTCCAATATTTCACACATCCATCCGCCGGTCCTTGCATCGGGCCCCGGCGAGCGATATGCTAACACAAAGATAATATAAATGTTTGGAACCTGCAAATTTTTAACGATTTCTCCATTTTATAAATATTGCCATCGGCCAGCCCCAGTTGCGGCAAAAACAGATCATCGAATACAACCACAAATTAAGCGAGGGCATTCCGCTTATTCGTATCTTTGGCTGCGCCGAAGATACTTCCGCTCGGCAAAAGCAAATAAATTTGCTTTTGCTCCCGCTTATTCGTAACTTTGGCTGCGCCGAAGATACTCCCGCTCGGCAAAAGCAAATAAATTTGCTTTTGCTCCCGCTTATTCGTAACTTTGGCTGCGCCGAAGATACTCCCGCTCGGCAAAAGCAAATAAATTTGCTTTTGCTCTCGCTTATTCGTATCTTTGTAGCACGGTTGAAACCTCCGGTTCGCCGGACCTAAAACTACACTCACAAAATGATCTCTTTTTGCATTGCTCTTTTGGCGTTGCTGGCGGGCTACCTGATCTACGGCGTGATCGTCGAGCGGATCTTCGGCGCCGACCCGCAGCGGCCTACGCCCGCCACCACACAAACCGACGGCGTGGACTATGTCCCGATGCCCACGTGGCGGATCTTCCTCATCCAGTTCCTCAACATCGCCGGTCTGGGACCTATCTTCGGCGCCATTATGGGCGTGATGTACGGCCCGGCAGCCTTTCTGTGGATCGTCTTCGGGTCGATCTTCGCGGGCGCCGTGCACGACTACTTCTCGGGCATGCTGAGTCTGCGCAACCGCGGCATGTCGCTGCCCGAGTTCGTCGGCGACCAGCTGGGCAATCGCGTAAAACAGCTGATGCGCGGACTGTCGCTCTTTCTGATGATCCTGATCGGGGCGGTCTTCGTCTTCAACCCCGCCGATCTGCTGGCCATGCTGACCCCCGACCATCTGGGCCGCATGTTCTGGATCATCGTGATCTTCGTTTACTATATGGCCGCCACGATGCTGCCGATCGACAAGCTGATCGGACGGCTCTACCCCATTTTCGGCTTGGCGCTGCTCTTTATGGCGGCGGGCATTATGGCGATGCTCTTTGTCCACCGTCAGGCGCTGCCCGAGGTGTGGGAGCAGTTCTATAACCACCGGCCCGATCCCGACGCCACGCCGATCTTCCCGATGATGTTCGTATCGATCGCCTGCGGCGCGATCTCGGGATTCCACGGCACGCAGTCGCCGATGATGGCGCGCTGCCTGAAGAACGAACGCCACGGCCGCGCGGTCTTCTACGGCGCCATGATCACCGAGGGCGTCGTGGCCCTGATCTGGGCAGCCGCAGCCGTCGCCTTCACCCACGGATACGACAATCTTCAGGTCTACATGGCGGGCAAAACGCCGTCGGTGCTGATCAACGACCTCTCGACCGACTGGCTGGGCCGGCTGGGCGGCCTGCTGGCGATTCTCGGTGTGGTGGCTGCGCCCATTTCGTCGGGCGACACGGCCCTGCGCTCGGCCCGGTTGATCGCGGCGGACTTCCTGGGGATCGGGCAGAAGCGGATTTCGAAACGGCTGATGATCTCGGTGCCGATCTTTGCGGCGACCTTCGTGGTGATGATGATGCCCTACGAGATGATGTGGCGTTACTTCGCGTGGTTCAACCAGGTGCTGGCCGCCTTCACGCTGTGGACGATCGCCGTATGGTTAGCCGACCGCCGCAAATGCCACTGGATCGCCCTGCTGCCCGCACTCTTCATGACCGTCGTGACCGTCAGCTATATCTTTATCGCCCCCGAGGGCTTCAGCGCCCTGACCCTGGCGCTGTTCGGTCGGCCGATCCCCTACGCGGCGGCAGTCGGACTGGGCATGGCGGTTGCGGTCGCCTTCGCCCTCCTCTTCAACCGCCGGTTAAGGACTTTGCCGCCTGTGACGGAGTAACCGGCGGCAAAACAAAACGAACGCCCGATCGTCAAGGTCGGGCGTTCGCTTTGTCGGTTCTGTTCTGTCCGGTCCGTACCGGCCCTATTGCTTTTTCCGTCCGCCGCCGAAGACGAAACCGAGGGTTCCGCGGAAATGGTTGTTGGTCTTCTCCTCGACCATATAGGCGCAGGTCAGACGCAGACGGCCGTATCGTACACCGACACGCGGCATCACGCAGAAGGTCTTTTTGTCGTCCTCACCGGTGAAATAACCCAGGTAGGGGGCGGCGGTGTCGAAGGTGATCGGGGCCGAGGTGCGCACCGAGGCCAGACCGAGACCGAGACCGGCGAAGAGGGAGAATTTCTTGTCGCGGCGCCATACGTAGTCCGACACGGCCATCACATTCCACGAACTGAACATCAGCGGCTCCACCTTTATCCCGAATGCCTCGCGTTTGAAGTTTGCCCCGCTGAACTGCACGCCGACCGTCACGGGAACACTCCGGAGCTTGTAACGGGGTTCGAGAAGGATAACGATTCCGCCGTAGTTCCGGTCGAAATTCAGATGGCTGAATCCGAAGGTCCCACCTAATCCTAATTCCACCTCGAAGCGGCGGGTCTGCGGCTGCTCCTCCGTTTGGGCATTCACCTCAAAGCCCCACAGCAAGGCGGATAGATAGATAGATAGATAGATAGATAGATAAATCTTTTCATACCGCTTTGTTTATTAACGTCTTACATTATCTTCGTTTTGCGTGGCAGATCCCGAATTGCGCTGCCGAATTACATCCGCTCGGGGACCTCTATACCCAGCAATCCCATCGCATGACGGATCGTGCGGGCGACGACGGCGGCCAACTGCAAACGCAGGGCCCGTTTGGCGGCGTCGCTCTCGCGGAGGATCGAGTGGTCGTGATAATAACCGTTGAAGAGCTTGGCCAGATCGTAGGCATAGGCACCGATCAGCGAGGGGGCGAAATTCTCGCCCGCCGAGGCCACCACCAAGGGATAGTCGGAGAGCATCTTGATCAGCTCCACCTCCTCGGGCAACAGCTCGTTCGCGGCGCCCGCCGTGTCGATACCGGCCTCGGCAGCCTTGCGCAATACCGAACGGATCCGGGCGTGGGTGTACTGGATGAAGGGACCGGTGTTGCCGTTGAAGTCGATCGACTCCCGGGGGTCGAAGAGCATCGTCTTGCGCGGGTCGACCTTCAGGATGAAGTACTTCAAGGCACCGAGACCCACCATACGCGACACTTCGTCGGCCTCCTCGGCCGTGCAGCCGTCCAGTTTGCCCATCTCGTCGGACATCTTGCGGGCCGTGTAGACCATCTC
>CAZHMX010000035.1:0-17740 GCA_964533725.1 uncultured Alistipes sp.
GTTTGATTTCGTCCGTGATGTGGGGGATCAGCTGCACGGTCTTGCCCAGAAATTCGCCTTTGCGCTCCTTTTCGGTGACCGTTGTGTAGATCTTGCACGTGGTTACGTTGTTGGCCTTGGCGGTGTGGATCGATGTAAAACGCTCATAGTGACCCAGATCGAGGTCGGTTTCGGTGCCGTCTTCGGTGACGTAGCACTCGCCGTGCTCGTAGGGGTTGAGCGTTCCCGGGTCGACGTTGATATAGGGGTCGAGCTTTTGGATCGTGACCGAGTAGCCGCGGGCCTGCAGCAGTCGCGCGATGGAGGCCGAGATAATGCCTTTGCCCAGCGACGACGCAACGCCGCCGGTGACAAAGATGTATTTGGGCTTTTCGAGTTTCATGCTCTTTGTATGTGTTTGGTTATCCAATGTTTATTCGTTGTTTTGCGCTTCGTTGTCGATCAGTTTGATCTTCTCGACCGTGGCGGCCAGATCGCGGCGGGCGCGTTCGATCTTCTCGCGTACGCCGGCAACCAGTGCCTCGGCATTTTTCGAGTTGGCGAAGAATCCGATGTTGTTCTCCAGCAGCTGGATCTCCTGTTTGATCTGTCCTACCTTATTATATAAGCGCTCGCGCTCCGACCGCAGACGACGGTCGCCCGACTCCTTCATCGTCGAGACCTTCTCGCGGAACCGGTTGATCGAACGGCTGTGCTCCGAACCGTGCAGCCGGGTGAACAGCGCATCCACTGCGGCCTTGTAACGCTTCTGAATCGCCTCTTTCTGTTTGATGGGCACGAACCCGATCTCGCTCCAGCGGCGCTGGAACTCCTTGATGGCGTCGAAACCGCCCTCCGTGATGTCGGCTGCCTCCATCTCGTCCAGCAGGGCGATCTTGCGGGCCAGGTTGTCGCCGTATTGGTCGTCGACCTCGGCGAAGTGCTGCGACTTGCGCTCGAAGAACTTGTCGCAGGCGGCGCGGAAACGCTTCCAGATCTGGTCGGAGTGGCGGCGTGCTACGGCGCCGACCTTTTTCCATTCGGCCTGCAATTCGATCAGTTTGTCCGTGGCGGCTTTCCACTCGTCGCTCTCGCTCAACGCCTCGGCAGCCTCGCACAGCGCCACTTTGGCCTTCAGGTTCTGCTCCATCTCATCCTTCACGCCGGCGTAGAACGTGCGCTTGGCCTCGAAGAACTTGTCGCACGCGGCGCGGAAACGCTCGTAGATGCGCGTGTTGTCCTTCTTGGGGGCGAAGCCGATGCTCTTCCACACCTGCTGGATCTCCAGCAGCCGGTCGCTGGCCTTGTCCCACTCTTTGCGGCTCTCCATCGGACGCTCCATTAGGGCCTCGGCCTGTGCGCACAGATCGCTCTTCAGCTCCAGGTTGCGCATCTGCTCGGCCTTGATTCCCTCGAAATAGGCCTGGTGCAGTTTGTTGATCCGGCTCGAAGCCTCGCGGAAACGCTCCCAGAGGGCCTCTTTGTATTCGGCGGCTACGGGACCCGTCTCGCGCCACTCGTCGTGCAGTTTCTGCAGCTTGTGGAATGCCTCGACCACCGACGGCTCGGTCGTCAGCGCCTCGGCAGCCTCGCAGAGGGCGATCTTCTGCTCGTAGTTTTTCTTCAGGTCGAGGTCGCGCAGCTCCTTGTTGATCTTGATGAAGTCGTAGAAATTCTCGACATGGAGGTTATAGGTCTTCCACAGATCCTTGACATATTGCTGCGGCACGGCACCGGTCTCCTTCCAGTGCTGCTGCAACTCGCGGAACCGGTTGAAGGTGTGGTTGAGCGTTTCGTCCGAACCGGTCAGTTCCTTCAGCTCCTCGATGATGCGGAGTTTGACCTGATAGTTGGCCATCTTGACCTCCTCCATCGAGGCGATATATTCGTCGCGGCGGTGGCGGTAGTCGCGCAGCAACTCTTTCAACCGGTTTTCGGCATCGTCGGTAGCGGGCACGAAGGTCTCCTCGGTGCCTCCGGCGGCGACAAAGTCGCGGCGTTGCGCCTCGATATCGGCGCGGTGGCGTTTGTAGAAAGCTATTTTGAGTGCTTCGGCCTCCTGACGCAACGTGGCGACGGAACGCTCGGCAAGCAGCTGTTCGAACCATGCGAGCATCTGATCCCGGCTCATCTCGCCCAACTCGTTCAGCATGGCCTCCTGCGCGGCCTCATCCTCGGCGGCGGCATCGTTCTGCCCGGCCTGGGCGTCGGCGGCCGTCTCATCGGGGTTTTTGTCGGAGATCTCCGTGGCCTCTTCCGCGGAATTTTCGGGAACCCCGGCGGAGATTTCGGCAGGCGCTTCAGCCGAAGTTTCGGCAGGAGTCTCGGCGGACTCTTCGGCGGGAATTTCTGCGGGAGCCTCGGCGGCCGCTTCGGGCGCGACCTCCTCGGCGGGGGTCACGGGCGCGGGTCCGTCGGCTTCATCGGCCCGGGCGGGAGCGGGGGCCGTCTCTTCGGCGGGGGTATTTCCCGCGGCGGAGGTTTCGGGTTGGGGAGCAGCCTCGACGGGGGTCTGGGCGGCAGGGGTGGTCGCTGCAACAAGTTGCACATCTTCGGCGGTTTTTGCGCCGACTTGTTCCTCGGGAACAGACAGTTTTTCAGTAGCCATCGCTTTTAGGTTTAATTCTTCGCCTGCCAACCGGGCAGGGAACTTGCAAAGATAACCATTTTTCCTCGTTTACGGTCTCTTTTTTGCCGAAATTTTACTATCTTCGCACAAAATTCAGGGGCATACAATGAGTTATCGCATACTTCTGGTCGACGATGAACCCGATATTCTGGAATTTGTCGGGTACAACCTCTCCAAAGCGGGGTATCGGGTCTTCACCGCGCGCGACGGCCGCGAGGGGGTCGAGGCGGCCCGCCGCCACCGTCCCCACCTGATTCTGCTCGACCGGATGATGCCCGAGATGGACGGCGTGGAGACCTGCCGCGCGATCCGCCGGATCCCCGAACTGGACGACACGCGCATCGTCTTTCTCTCGGCTCTGGGCGAGGAGGAGCACCAGATCACGGGCTTCGACGTCGGGGCCGACGATTACCTGACGAAGCCCATCAAGATGAAGATCATGCTTTCGCGCGTGCAGGCGATCCTCAAGCGCGTCGCTCCTGACGACCTCGCGCCGCAGACCGAACAGGACCGCCGTGCGACGCAGGAGCCGGACCTCACGCCGCAGATCGACCGCGACCGCCATACGGTCCGCATGGGCCTGCAGGAGCTGGATCTCCCGCGCAAGGAGTTCTCGCTCCTGGCGCTGCTGCAATCGGCCCCCGGCCGCCTCTTCACCCGCGAGGAGATCTACAAGGCGGTTTGGGGCAGCGAAGTGGTTGTCGGCGACCGTACCATCGATGTCCATATCAGCCGCCTGCGCTCCAAACTCGGCGCCGAACATATCGTCACGCTGAAGGGCCTGGGCTACAAGTGGGAGGATTGACGCTCCTCGACGGATCGCCCTCCTGTGCCGTGAGACCCGTTTCGAGCGGCCGTTTGCGAGGATTTCATGCGGGTTGGAAAATATGTGGCGCCTCGATTTTACTTTTGCGCCCTTCGCGGGTTTATCCTGCAAAATCCGTTTCATTATGAAAATATCCAAGTTTCTCTTCGCGGCTGCGGTGACGGCTCTCTTGGCAGCGCAATCGAATGCCCAGACGGCCTCCGGCGCCGCTGTTTGCGACGACCGGAGCTGCCTTGTCGGGGCCCGCAGCGGTGCGGAACCCGTCGGCGAACTCTTTTCGGTGGTCTGCCCGGTCGGACCGGCTACCGTGGAGCCGATCGAGCAGGCGCCGCGCCTTTCGACGCTCGACGGCAAGACCATCGCCGTTGTGGGCGGCAGTTTTATGGCCTCGGTCACGCACCCCGAAATCAAACGGCTGATTCTGGAGGAGTATCCGACCGCCACGGTCTATGTGTTGAACGAATTCGGTTCGGCCGGTGTATTCCCCGGTCCCGGGATCCGGCGCCAGTCGGTCGAACGGTTCCAGGCCCGGCTGAAAGAGTGGGGTGTCGACGCCGTCATCAGCGGCAACGGCGGTTGCGGGCTGTGTACGCCGAAGGAGGCCGGGTCGAGCATCGCCGCCGAATATGCGGGGATCCCGTCAGTTACCATTGCCGGGCCGGGATTCGCCGGGCAGGTGGCCCTGACGGCGGCCCACAACGGGGTGCAGGTAGCCCGCGTGGCCTGCTATCCGGGCGCTTTCGCGTCGCATACCGAGGAGGAGTTGCTCGAAAATACGCGCCGTGTGCTGTGGCCGCAGATCAAGGAGGCGCTCCTGAAACCCTTGTCCGACGACGAACGTATGTCGCTCGACGGATTGGCGCCGCTCGATCCCCGGCAAACCGTTTTCCGCGGCACGATCGACGAGCTGAACCGCCATTTCCGCGAGATGGAGTGGAGCGACGGCCTGCCGATCCTGCCCCCGACGATGGAGCGCATCGAGGAGTTTCTGCGTTTCGGCGGCCTGGCCTATGATACGCCTGTTGCGACCCTGCCCATCGCCCACCGCAAGACGCTGGCGATCCACGTGGCGGCATGCGGCGTTATGGCGGGCTGTCGTCCCGAATACATGCCGATTCTCGTGGCCATGACCCAAGCCCTCGGCGCGCCCGAATTCCGACGCACCTTGAGCAGCACGCATGCGTGGAATCCCTATTGCTGGCTCAACGGTCCCGTGGCCCGGCAGTTGGGCATCGACTGCGGCCAGGGGGAGATCTCGGAGGCGGCCAATGCGGCGATCGGCCGTTTTATGAATCTTGCGCTCAAGAACTTGTCGGGGTATTACGTCAAACAGGACCGCATGGGCACATTCGGCTATCTGATGCCGTGGTGTCTGGTCGAGGACGAGGAGGCTTGCGCGCGCATCGGATGGTCGCCCTATCATGTCGGGCAGGGATACGCCCCGAACGACAACACGATCACCGTCGCCTCCGCCTTGATGTGGGGCAACAATATGGCCCCCTCGACCGATGACGCCGAACGCATTGCGCAATTGGCGGCTTGGGATATCGCCCAGCGGTGCCAGTTTGCCCTCGGCAGCGGTAAGCAGTACACCTGGCGGACGGTCCTGCTGACCGAACCGGTCGCCGACAACCTGAAAAAGGAGTATGCCGACAAGTCCGATTTTGAGCGGGCGCTGGTCGCCATGGCCCGACGTCCGCTGCACGAACGTGCGTTTGCCAACTATTATGCGAATCCGGGCAGCCGTATCGATCCCGAAAAGTTCCCCTTCGCACGTTACGAGCGACGAATCGCCCGCACGGAGCAGGCGGAGCTTACCCCCTGTCCCGAGTGGTACGCCTTGCCCGAAGGGTGTCGGGAGGGGGAGTTGATGACCGTTCCCGCCATGCAACCCGGCATGACGGCCATTCTCGTGACGGGCGACCGGGCGCGCAACAAGTTGCAGACAATGCCCGGCGGCGGTTACAGCACCGTCGAGATCGTGCTGCCCGACCGTTGGGACGATCTGATGCGCGAGGCCGGTTATGCGCCGCTGGCCGATTTTTACATAGAGTAGCTCCCGCCCGGCGCCGCATCGGTGTCGCGCATGCGACGCCGGTGTTTTTGTTCCTCTTGCTCCCGCATCTTCGGCAACATGTTTGCAGTTCCCCTGCGCAAAATCTGCGATATGTTACGAAACAAGAAGACCAAAATCGTCGCCACGATCTCCGACAAGCGCTGTTCCGAAGCGTTTATCCGCAGTCTCTACGAGGCGGGTATGGACGTCGTCCGGCTCAATTCGGCCCATCTTACCCTCGAGGGGGCGCAAATGATCGTCGATGCGGTCCGCCGTGTCGAGGCCTCCATCCCGTTGGTGCTCGATACCAAAGGTCCCGAAATCCGCGTTACGGCCATTGCTGCCGGCTGCGGTCCCGAGATCCGTTTTGCCGACGGCGATACGGTCCGGATGCGCGGCACGACCACGGACGAGGAGTCTACCCGCAAACGGATCTGCGTGAACGTCGGTTCGATCGTCGACGACGTTCCCGTCGGGTCGCGTCTGCTGATCGCCGACGGCGAACTGGAGCTGACGGTGACCGCAAAATACGATAACGAACTGATCTGCCGATTTGTCCGGGGCGGCATACTGCGTTCGCGCAAAAGCGTCAACATCCCGGGTGTCGCGGTCGATCTGCCGCCCGTCACGGAGCGCGACCGCCGCTTTATCGAGTGGGCCGTTGCTTGCGGCGAGGTGGATTTCATCGCCCACTCCTTCGTGCGCACGGCTGCCGATATCGCCGCCGTGCAGGAGATCCTGGATGCCGCGCACAGCCCCATCAAAATCATCTCGAAGATTGAGAACCAGGAGGGTATCGACCGCATCGACGAGATTATCGAGGCCTCCTACGGCGTGATGGTGGCCCGCGGCGATATGGGGGTCGAGTTGCCGGCCGAGGTGATTCCCTCGATCCAGCGTATGATCGTCGACCGCTGCATTGCGGCCAAGCGGCCCGTGATCATCGCCACGCAGATGCTCTACTCGATGGTCCGCTCGCCGCGGCCCACGCGTGCCGAGGTCAGCGACGTGGCGGGTGCCATCTACGACCGGGTCGATGCCGTGATGCTCTCCGACGAGACGGCCGCGGGCGATTATCCGGTCGAGTCGGTGGCGACGATGGCCCGCGTGGCGCAGCAGATCGAACGGGACGTGCGCCACTTCGCTCCCAATATCGATATCGACATGCGGTCGGTCAGCCACAAAATCACGGCCCAGGTGGCCCGTGCCGCCGTGCGGGCCTGTGCGGTTCTGCCTGTGAAGTATGTGATCTGCGACACGCTGACGGGCCGCACGGGCCGTTATATTGCGGCCTTCCGGGGACTTCGGCGGGTCGTGGCGGTCTGCTACACGCGACATGCGCAACGCATCCTGGCGCTGTCGTACGGCGTGGTTCCGATCTTGCGGGAGAAGGCTTCGGACAGATACCATTTTCTGATTGATGCACTGGATTTTATCTCGCGCGACGAGACGCTCTCCGACGAGGATCTTCTGGTCAGTATCGGCGGTTCGTTCGATCCCCGGTGCAGTGCCACCTGCATGGAGTTGGGACGTGTTTGCGATATCCGCCGCCGCAATGAGGCGCTCCGGATCGAGCGGCGCCGGATCGAGGCATAAATTTTGTACCCCTCGGGTTATGAACCAAAAAAACGATGAAATTATGCAGAAGTATCAATGCGCCGTTTGCGGCTATATTTACGACCCCGTCGCGGGCGATCCCGACAGCGGCATTCCCGCCGGTACGGCCTTCGAAGATCTGCCCGACACGTGGCGTTGTCCTGTGTGCGGTGTGGATAAAAGCAATTTTCAACCTGTAGACTAATGATCTGACAAAATGATTCTTACAACTTTTTTAATCCTTGCAGCCATGTCATCCGATGTTGCCACTGTAACGCACTTTGCCGCCAAACCGTTGCCCTATGCCTACGAGGCTCTGGCGCCTGCCGTTTCGCCCGAGACAATGCACTACCACCACGACAAGCACTACGCGGGCTATGTCGACAAACTCAACGCCCTGGCGGTCGACACGCCCTATGCCGATATGACGCTCGAAGAGATCGTCATGACCACCGAGGGGCCGCTCTTCAACAACGCCTCGCAGGCGTGGAACCACGAATTTTTCTTCGGCGCCCTCTCGCCCGAGAACCGGGCGCAGCACCACCCCGAAGGGGCGCTCAAGACGGTGATCGACAAAGAGTTCGGTTCGTTCGAGGCCCTCAAGCGCGAGATGGAGCGTCAGGCGGCCGACCTCTTCGGGTCGGGTTGGGTGTGGCTGGTGCTCAACCGCGACGGACAACTCTCGGTCGTCAGCACCAAAAACGCGGGCAACCCGTTGACCGACAGTCAGCTGCCGCTCCTGTGCATTGATGTCTGGGAGCACGCCTATTACATCGACTACCGCAACCGCCGCGCCGATGCCGTGAAGGCCCTTTGGTCCGTGATCGACTGGCGCGTGGTGGACGAGCGCTACGACCGTGCCGTCGAACGGCTGCACGCCTGATTGGCACGTGTTTCCGACGACTTTACCTCTTCCGCTCTTTGGCGGGGCGGAAAGTCGTCGGATTTTTTGTGCGGTCTCTCTTTTTGACCTATCTTTGCGGCAAGTTCGATAACGTATGTTGGGTTGGATGATTCTTGTTTGGGCCTGGGTGACCTTGGCGGTCGATCGGGTCGTCTGGCGTCGGATCCGTCGTCGGCGGTTGCGCTGTGCGGTCGCCGCGGTGCTGGTTGTTTGCGATATGCTGCCGATGATCCCCTGGTTTGTCGGGAAACTGATGCCTGACAATACGTCGGGCTTTTTCCTCTTTTCGATGTGGTGCACGTGGGCGTTTGTCACTTTGGCGCTGCCCCGCGCGTTTCTCTATGCGGCGTGGCTGCTGAAGACCCGGCCGTGGGTCAAGGTGGCGGCTGTCATTGCGGCGGTCGGGACTGTGGCATTGTTGGTTTACGGGGTGACTGTAGGCCGTACCTCGCTGGAGATCAATCGGGTAGAGGTCTGCTCCTCCAAGCTTCCCGAGGCCTTCGACGGATTCCGTGTGGTGCAGTTTTCCGACCTTCATGTCGCCACATTGCACCGCCCCGGGCGTGAAATCCGGCGTGTGGTCGATTCGATCCTTGCGCTTCGTCCCGACCTGGTGGTTTTCAGCGGCGATTTGGTCAACATCCGTCCCTCGGAACTGGACGGCGAACCCGCACGCCAGTTGCGCCGCCTGCATGCCGAGGCGGGGGTGGTCTCGGTCCTCGGCAACCACGATGTCGGGGTCTATATCAAGGACACGCTGTCGCTGCCGCCGGCCGAAGCTGCGTCGCAACTTGTTCATCGTCAGGATGCTATGGGCTGGCGCGTGGTCGACGACGAGACGATCGTCATCCGCCGCGGCGACGATTCGATCACCCTCACGGGCATTTCGTTTCCCGCCGCGCAGTGGGAGGACCGCCACAAGCGCCGCCAGTCCAATATCGATGTCGAGACGATCTGTGCCGGGGTGCCGGACGGCGGTTTCAACATTACGGTGTCGCACCTGCCGCAGCTCTGGGAGCGTATCCGGGCAACCGGTGCGGGCGATCTGACCTTGTCGGGCCATGTCCACAGCATGCAGATGCGTCTGAATATCGGCAAAAAATGGCGTTTCTCGCCCGCGCGTCTTCTCTATCGCGAGTGGAGCGGTGCCTATCGCGAGGGCGAACGGCTGCTCTATATCAACGACGGCGTGGGTTATATTGGTATCCCGATGCGCCTGGGTGCGCCGGCCGAGCTGACGCTCTTTGTGCTTCGCCGCACGAAGGAGTCCTGCTAACCGTCCTGTTTGTCCTTCGAAAGGTCCTTTCGGCTGTTGCGGGCCTCTCTTGCGCCATATTTGTACGGAGAGAGGAAAAACGCAACGGATGAATTTCAGGTTTTTTGTATTGACAGCCGGTTTTGCGGCGCTGTTTGTGGTCGCCCGGGGGCAGGAGCGGCGGTTGATGACCTTCGACGAGGCGTTGGCCGTGGCCCGCAACGAGAATCCGGCATTGGCGGCTGCGGCCTTTGCGCGCGAGGCGGCCGACGACGAAAGGCGGGCTGCCGCGGGATTGCGGATGCCGCAGATCGACCTGACGGGCGGATATCTGCTGTTGGATAAAGATATCGGTCTGGATGCCAACAATCTAAAGTCTCCGATCAAGAATTTGCTTAAGGTAGGGTTTTCGAGCGGAATCCTGCCGCCGTCTTTAGCTCAACCGTTGGATGAATTGACGGCACCTTTATTGTTGAAAGATTGGAACTTGCGTTTACAGCGCCGAAGCGTCGCCACCCTGACCGCCGGCGTTACGCAGCCGATCTGGACGGGCGGGCGGATCAATGCGGCCCGTCGTGCGGCGAAGATTCGTTACCGCGCGGCCGAGGTGCAGGCTGCGGAGGTCGAGCAGGAGGTGATCACCCGGCTGGTCGAGCGGTATTTCGGTTTGGCGCTGGCTCTGGAGGTGGTGCGCGTGCGGCAGCAGGTGGTCGACGGGGTCGGGGTCCATCTGCGCGATGCCGAGGCTCTGGAACGAAACGGGATGATCGCCCGCAGCGAGCGGCTCTATGTCGAGGCGAAGCGGATCGATGCGCTGCGCGAACTGGAAGATGCGCGTTCCGAGGTGGTCCTGCTTCGGAGCGCTTTGTCCAATACGCTGGGGCAAAACGTGACGGGCGATCCCGTAACGCCCCTTTTTGTCCTCGACCGGCTGGATTCCCTGGAGACCTTCCGGCAGCTGGCCGGGCGGCACAACCCGCAATTCGAACTGTTGCGCGCGCAGGGGCAGCTGGCGGCCGAAGGGGTGCGCGCCAAAAGGGCCGAATTCCTGCCGCAGGTGGTGGCCATGGGCGGGGCGTCGCTCTGCAACTATCAGGTCAGCCGGCTTGTGCCGCGCTGGGCGGTGGGGGTCGGGGTGCGGATCCCGATCTTCAACGGGCTGGGACGAGAATACGGTTACCGTGCGGCGCGGAACACGGCCCGTCGCGTGTCGGCGCTGGTGGAGCAGGCGGGCGAGGAGGTGGCCACGGCGGTCGAAAAATGGTACAACGCGTTGCAGGATCATGCGCGGCAGGTGGACTCCTACGAGGCCTCGATCCGTTTTGCCGTCGCCTATCTGCGGATGGTCGATGCGGGATTTCGTGCGGGGGTCAATACGTCGGCCGAGCTGATCGACGCCGAACTGAACCTCTCGCGTGTGCGTACGGAGCGGCTTCGTGCGGCCTACAATTACGATTGCGCGCTGGCGGCTCTGCTGGCGGTTGCGGGAGCGGGCGACCTCTTTGTCGCCTATCAGCGGCGGCCGGAGGCCCGCAGGATCGGTTTTGAAATGGATAACGAACGATGAAACGGAGAGAAAACAGAACATGGATCCTGGTCGTCGCCGTCCTTGCGGGCGTGGTGGCGGTCGTGGCGGTGGTTTGGTGGGCCGACCGCCTGCTTACGCGGCGCGAAAAGCCGGTGATTCAGGGTACGGTGGAGTGCGCGACCTATCGTGCGGCGTCGAAAATCGCGGGGCGAATTGATTCGCTGACTGTCCGCGAGGGGGACCGCGTGCGCAAAGGCGATCTGCTCTATCGGCTCTCGACGCCCGAACTGGAGGCCCGGCTGGCGGGTGCGGAGGCGGCGCGGAGTGCGGCCGAAGCGATGGACCGCAAGGTGCTGTCGGGTGCGCGCGTGCAACAGCTTCAGGCGGCCGAACAGTTGTGGCGCAAGGCGCAGGCGGGCCGAACGTTGGCCGAGCAGACCTTCGACCGGGTGCGGAATCTCTACGAAGAGGGGGTAGTGGCGGCGCAGCGTTACGACGAGGCGCGGGCCAATCGTGACGCCGCGCAGGCGACCGAACAGGCGGCACGGGCCGAATATCAGCTGGTGCGTGCGGGTGCCGACCGCGAGGAGCGCGAGGCAGCCGCCGCAGGGGTCGGTCAGGCCGATGCCGCCGTCTCGGGGGTGGAGGTCTATATGCGTGATGCGTCGGTCTATGCGCCCGCGAACGGTGAGGTCGAGACCGTCGCTTTGCGTGAGGGTGAACTGGCCGGCGTGGGGATGCCCGTGGTGACGATCCTCGATCTGGCGGATCTTTGGGTGGTCTTCAACCTGAAAGAGAGTTTGATGCCCGGGATCGGGCCGGGTACCCGGATGCGCGGCTATGTGCCGGCGTTGGGGCGCGAAGTGTGGTTGCAGGTCTATTGGATTGCGGCCGAGGCCGACTTCGCGGTGTGGGACGCCACGCGCACGAGGGGCGATTTCGATTTGAGAACCTTCGCCGTCAAGGCACGGCCGACGGAGGGGACCGACGGGTTGCGTCCGGGGATGAGCGTGGTGGTCGACTGGGCCTCGGTCGAACGTGCACCGGCCCAACGATAATCGAACGGTTATGACGGGGCTTTGGCGGGGTATGTATCGGGTGGCGCGGCGCGAGGTGCGGCGCTATGCGGAGCGGGGACTCTATCGGACGCTGCTCGCGCTGTGGCTCTGTTCGTTAGGGTTCTTCCTCTGGTTCTTTCATGCGGGAGCGGCGCGCGAACTGCCTGTGGCGGTGATGGATGACGATCACACGGCGATGTCGCGGCAGTTGGTGCGGATGGTCCGTGCGACGCCGGCCGTGGGACCGGTTTTTGACGTGTCGTCGGCCGACGAAGGACAGCGGTTGCTGCGTCGGGGCGAGGTGATGGCCGTGGTCGTGATTCCCGAAGGGTTCGAACGCGACCTCGGAGCCGGGCGGCAGGGTAGGGTCGAGGGTTATGTCACGGGGACGAACATGACGGCCAACGGATTGATCTCGAGGTCACTGCAACAGACCGTGATGACCCTCTCGGCGCGCCTTGCGGCTGAACGCTGCGTGGCGGCAGGGATTCCGGCGGCGGAGCTGGCGGCCACGGTGATGCCGATCCGCATGTCGCAGCATGCGCTGTTCGACCCCTGGATCAATTACGGATACTATCTGCTGCCCGGATTCCTGCCGATGATGCTGTTGATTTTCACGATGATGGCGTCGGTCTATTCTTTCGGCTCGGAGCTGCGCGAGGGGACGGCGCGCGAGTGGCTGCGGACGGCCGGAGGGTCGATCGCGGCGGCTGCGGTCGGAAAGATCGTGCCGATGACGGCGGTGACGATGGCCGCGGGCGGCGTGATGATGGCGGCGATGTTCGGCGGCTTCGGGGTGCCGATGAACGGGTCGTGGCGGGTGCTCGGGGCGGCGACGCTGCTGCTCGTCGTGGCCTATCAGTCCCTCGGGATGCTCTTTGTGGCGCTCTTCGCCAATATGCGGCTGGCGCTGTCGCTCGGCGGCGGCTATTCGGTGCTGGCATTCAGCTTCTCGGGGCTGACCTTTCCGTTGCTGGCCATGAGCGGGGCCATGCGGGCGGCGAGCCGGATTTTCCCGTTTACCTGTTATACGGAGGTGATGATCAACGAGGCGTTGCGCGGCGCTCCGTTGCGCTGTTCGATAGCGGCGCTGGGCGGGCTGGCGCTCTTTGCGCTCGTGCCGTTCGTCTGCCTGCCGCGACTCGGGCGGGTGGCCCTTAACCACAGATTCTACGGCCGGCAATGAACGTCTCCGCACGATCCTTTATGCGTCTTCTGGGACGCGAATATCGCCGTATGCTTGCGGACGAAGGGGTGGTGTTGATCCTCGTGGGGGCGATGCTGATCTATGCCACGGTCTACGCGCTGGTCTATGCTCCCGAGGTGGTGCGCGATATCCCGGTCGGGGTGGTCGACGACGCGCGGACCGCGGAGAGCCGTCTGCTGATCCGCCGCCTCGATGCCGCGCCCGAACTGCGTGTGGCCGGGAATCCCGCGGGGATGGAGGCGGCGCGGCAACAGCTCCTCGACCGCCGGATCTATGCCGTGGTCCATATCCCCGAAGATTTCAGCCGCGATCTCTCGGCGGGGCGGCAGACCACCGTGTCGGTCTATGCCGATGCGAGCTATCTGTTGCTCTATCGTCAAAGTTATCAGGCGATTGCCTCGGTGATCACCACCACCGATGTCTATTCCTCCGTGGCCCGTGTGGCGGCCCGCGGGGTGGCGGTCGGACAGGCGCGGGCCGTCGTGCAGCCTGTCGTCTACGGCGGACACAACCTCTACAACCCCTCGCTCGGCTACGGCAGTTATGTGATGCCCGCCGTGTTGATGATAATCGTGCAACAGACCCTCCTGATCGGTCTGGGCATGCTGGGCGGCACGGCGCGCGAGGCGGGCCTTTACCGGCGTTACGGACGTCGGGCCGCGGGTCGTTCGACGGCGGTCGCGGGGCGTGTGCTGCTGGCGCGGGCCTTCGTCGCGGGGTCGGTCTATGCGGCCACGACGGCGTATCTGCTGACGTTGCATTACCGGCTCTTCCATTATCCGCTGAACGGCGGCGGGTGGACCCTGGCGGCTTTGGTCTTGCCCTATCTGTGGGCCTCCGTCATGCTCGGCGTGGCCCTCTCGACCCTCTTCCGCCGGCGCGAAACGTCGCTCGCGGTGATGCTCTGGACCTCGATTCCCGTGTTGATGGTCAGCGGCGTGTCGTTTCCCCGTCAGGCCATTCCGCCGCTGCTCTATGGAGCCGGGCAACTGTTGCCCTCGAGCAGCGCCGTCGAAGCCTTTATCCGGGTGCGGTCGATGGGGGCCTCGTTTGCTGAAATTGCTCCGGAAGTGCTGAAACTCTGGGCTTTGTCCCTCTTTTATACGGCCGTTGCGTGGGGTGCGCTTCGTCGCGTGATCCGTCGCGACGCACGACGGCTCCCGCTTGACGGCCCTTGCAGTTCGCATGAAACAAACCAAAACAGATAAAAACCATGAAATCAATCAAAGGTACCCTGACCGAGCAGAACCTGCTCAAGGCATTTGCCGGCGAAAGCCAGGCCCGCAGCCGTTACACTTTCTTTGCAAGCGTCGCCAAAAAAGAGGGTTACGAACAGATCGCGGGCGTGTTTTTAGAGACCGCCGAACAGGAAAAGGAACATGCCAAGCGTTTCTTCAAGTTCCTCGAGGGCGGCGACTGCACCATCACCTCCTCGTATCCCGCCGGTCGCATCGCCACCACGCCCGAGAATCTTATGGCCGCCGCCCGGGGCGAACACGAGGAGTGGGACGTCCTCTATGCCGATTTCGCCCGTGTGGCCGAGAGCGAGGGTTTTGCCGACGTTGCCGAGGCCTTCCGTCAGATCTCCGTCGTCGAGGCCGAACACGAGCGCCGCTATCTGAAACTCCTGAGCCGGCTTACCGACGGCGACTTCTTTGTCCGCGAGAACGAAATCTGGTGGCAGTGCCGCAATTGCGGTTACGTCTGCAAGGCTAAGGAGGCCCCGCTCAAGTGTCCCGCCTGCGCCCACCCGCAAGCCTACTTCGAACCGAAAAAAGAGAATTATTGATCACGCGTTCTTCTGTGCGGCGCCGTCACCAGTCGGGTGCAGCGGCGCCGTCGTTTTTGTCTCCGCTCCCGTCGCGTCTACCCGACGGCGCGGCGGGCGGTCGATTTATTTCCGGTTTTGTGCGGGCGATACGAAAAAAGAGCTATATTTGTACGTCTGTTTATGATTTTCGAAGATGCACAAAGGCTTATGGATACTCTCGCTGTTGCTTTGGGCGGGGACTTTGTCGGCGCAAAGCCGTTACACGATGCCGGCCGTGTGGACCGAGCAGGGATACCAATACGTCGAGGAACCGTCGCCGCTTCAACGCGATGTGCGGGCTGTGGAGGTGGAGCTCGGGGTCGGTTTTCCGTTCGGGGTGGCCCGGCTGCGCGAGAACGGGATCGGCCGTTACCGCACCGGGGTGACGGGCTTTGTCGAGGCTCGGTACAACTGCAAACGGGCGCCCTTCGATGTCGGCCTGCAGCTGCGTCCCACGCTCCTGCACCGGAATATGCGGGAAGACCGCGGGCACGCTTCATATACCTCGGTGGGGGTGATGGCGACCTCGGACTATAATTTCCGGCAGAGTATCGTCTGGTCTTTCTTTGTCGGTGTCGGGGTGGGGTATGCCTCCTGCTCGTCCGAGAAGACCGTGTGGTTCGATAGTTCTTCGGGCGCGGTCTATGACAACGGACCCAGCGCCTCGGTGTGCGTGATGCCGCGTGCGGGGTTGGAATTCCGCGACCGCCTGCGTCTGACCGTCGCCTATCAGTTTCAGAAACGCGAATACAGCAACTTCAGCGTCACGCTCGGGATAAGCATCGGCGGCGGACGTAAAGACCGCGTCAAAAATCGCGAGGCCATTATCCCCGCCATCATCGAAACGGTTTTCGATACGCTTGCCCGATAACCGTTTATGTCATCGAGGCGAAAACGGGGATCAATTCGGGGATCTCGGGTGTCGGCGCCGAGGCCATGCAGGCGATGGCGAAGTGCACTGCATCGTCGTTGTCCCCGAACAGCCGGATGACGCGGTGATAGAGCGGCGTCCGGCAAAGGACGCTGCCGGCATCGAGCAGCAGCGATTCATGCGAGGCGGCGTGCGTCTCTATCGAGGGGTCGATCGCCAAAGCGGCCAACGATGCGGAGATGATGGCCGCGGGGAAGTCGTCGAGCCGTTCGTTGAAGAACTCCGCCGTGCGTGCGGGGTGGCGATAGGCCGGCGTGCCCGACTCATGGCTGCGCATCCCGCGGAAGGCGGGCAGAAAGGCGGCGTCCCAATCGATCAAATGCAGCGTGTCGTCGGGTCCGACAATGATGTTTTCGGGTTTCAGGTCGCCGTGTGCGCGGTCGTCGGCGAGCAGGGCGGCGGCCATACGGTCGAAGCGCACCGACAGCGCCTTCAGGCGGTCGGCATCTCCGTGGAGGCAGGCTTTGCGGACAACGCTGTCGAGTGTCGCGCCCTCGATCCACTCCTCGGCAAGTACGTCCATGGGTTCGATACCGGTCCCCGGCAACAGCAGTTCGCGGCGGTGCAGCCGCTCGCCGTAGATTCGGTCGAAATGTTCGGGTGCGGGCATCGTGTAGCACTTCAGCCGCATCCGTCGGCCTCCGAGTTCGACCTGCGCGATGAAGGCGTTATTGCCGGACAGCACGATCGGACGCTCGAAGAGGTCGGTGCACAATCGCGGTTCACCCAGCGTCCGGAAGAGTCCGTCGGGTTGGCGCAAGGCCTGTGTGACGAGGTGGCAGGTGGCTTTCATCGGGAAAATCTTCGTTTTTGCGATATCGGTCTTTGGCGCAAATTTACATCTTTTTTCTATCTCCTCAAAAAAACGATTGTTCGGGTTCGCCCGCGCTTTTTGATACGACTGCGCTCGTCGGGGCGGGATAGGACCCCGCCCCTTGCCGCGCGGCGCTCCCCGGTCCATGCGTTTTGCTTGCGGGGTGGAGGTTTCCGCCACCCCGCAAGCAAAACGCATGGACCGGGGAGTCCGCCGCTACTGAAGAGGACAGTCGCGCGGCAGCATTGTTGTCAAAAAAAAGGCCGTCCGACGGGCTGATGCCATCGGACGACCGGATAATTGCAGAGACAGCGGAATTATTTCTCCTGCTTCTCGAGCGCGGCTTTGAGTTCGGCCAGACCGGCGATATCGCCGAGGGTGGTCTTCTCAACCGAAGCGTTGATCTTCTTCACGGACGACTTGGTGGCGTCGGAAGCGGCACGGCGCTCGGCCTTCTCGGCAGCGTCGGCGGCACGTTTGGCCTCCTCGTGTACGCGGCTGTGCGATACCGTCAGACGACGCGAACCCTTCGCCAGCTCGAGGATCTTGACCTTCAAGGTCTCACCGACCTTCGGGGTGGTGCCGTCCTCCTTGACCGTGTGGCGGGTGGGGCAGAAGCCCTCGACGTTCTCGTCGAGCTTCACTACGGCGCCCTTGTCGGTCAGCTCGCTGACTACGGCCTCGTGGATGCTGTCTACGGGGTACTTGCTCTCGATCTCCGACCAGGGGTTCTCCTCCAGCTGCTTGTGGCCGAGGCTCAGGCGGCGGTTCTCCTTGTCGATCTCCAGAACAACGACCTCGATGGGAGCGCCGATCTGGGTGAACTCGCCCGGGTGCTTTACCTTCTTCGTCCAGCTCAGATCCGAGATGTGGATCAGACCGTCGATACCCTCCTCGATCTCAACGAATACACCGAAGTTCGTGAAGTTGCGCACTTTGGCCTGATGTTTCGAGCCGACGGCGTATTTCTGTTCGATGTCGGCCCAGGGATCGGGCGTGAGCTGTTTGATACCCAGTGACATCTTGCGTTCTTCGCGGTCGAGGGTCAGGATAACGGCTTCCACTTCGTCGCCCACCTTCATGAACTCCTGTGCCGAACGCAGGTGCTGGCTCCACGACATTTCCGAGACGTGGATCAGACCCTCGA
>CAZHMX010000036.1:0-17102 GCA_964533725.1 uncultured Alistipes sp.
GCGAGAGGATCTGCAGCACGCGGCGGATCTCCTCGTCGCGGCCGATCACGGGATCCAGCTTGCCCGAGCGGGCCTGCTCGTTGAGGTTGATGGCATATTTTCCCAGCGCGTTAAACTCCTTCTCGGCGGTCTGCGAGTCGACCGTCGCCCCCTTGCGGAAGGTTCGGATCGCCTCGACGAGCTCTTTTTCCGAGGCACCCGCCTGCTTCAACAGGTCGGCGGCCCGTCCGCGCTCGGCCACAAGGGCCAGCAGGAGGTGTTCCAGCGAGGCATATTTGTCGCCGAAAGTTTTGGTAAAATCGACCGCACGCTGGATCACGAGCGAGGTAGCCTGCGTAAAGAAGGGTTCGGTCTGCCCCGTAACGCGCGGCAGGTTGACCGCCTCGCGCGCCACGCTCTCGCGCAACGAACGGGTGTTGACCCCCACGCGCCCCAAAAGGAACGACGGCAGGGCCTCCTCCTCTTTCAATAATGCGGCGAGGAGATGCAGCGGCTCGACAGCCTGTTGACCGCCGTCGCGGGCCAGGGTGACGGCCTGTTGCAGCGACTCTTGAGCCTTTACGGTTAAACTGTTGATGTTCATGGTTCTATAATCTTATTTATTTTTGATTTCCATTGTTTCCGACCACAGAACCGACAATTTTTTTGCCAATCGCGCGACTCTGCCTTTGTGTCACCCCCAAGCGACAAGTTGTCGCCGCAAAATGACAAAAGGCCGCCATTGTGGCGACCCGTGTCATGAAATTCCGGCTCGGCGGCAGTCCGTTCACCCCTTTGCCGTCAGCTGCCGCCAGAAGAGCAACACCCGCCCCGCAAAGGTCGTCCGTCGCTTCAGCGCCGCCAACGTCGCCGTCTGTCCGTCGGCTATACGCGCCAATGCCTCCTTGCGATCGGCTGTCGACTGTTTGAGTTCGGCAAGCCGCTGCTCGGCAATGGTGTAGAACTTCCGGCCGTCGAGTTCGCCCTTCACCGCGTCGAGCATGGCGCGCGCCTGCTTCACGGCGTCATCAACCGACCGCAACACAGCCGCATCGTCGGCCCGGCGGAGCGCCTGTAGCTCGTCAGGCCCCGGCACCCCCTTTTTCGCATGACCGGCATGGACCGCACGGGCACGGTCGATCTTTGCCGCACAGGCAACGATACCGCCGCACAACACCCCGATATCGGCCAGATCGGCCTGTATGTCGGCCACCGACTTTTTGAACGGAGGGTCGTATTTGCGCGGATCGATATTGCGGCTGACCACACGAATACGGCAAGTCACTTCGGCATCGGCCTGTCGCAACGCCTCGCCAATGGCTTTCAACTGCTCCGACAGACCGTTCAGCCAAGCCTTGTCGGCCTCGAAATAGTCGCGTTTGCGGTTCAGCGCGCGGACTATGGCGTTGGTCTGCTCGAGCGAACGGGCGATCAGCGCCGTCTGTTCCTCCCGGAAGTAGGGTTGCACCTGCTCGGCAAAGACCTCGGCATCGGAGGGATCGGCCAGGGCCTCCTGCGGATGGCGATAGTGGAAGTCGACCAACAGCGCCAACTCCTCCAGACCGGACTCCAACCGCGACTTTATCGACTGTATCTCGGGCAGCAACGCCTTGATCTCGTCGCGCGATTTCTTAAATTCCGAGCGGATAGACGAGATCCGGCGACGTGCCGTATCGTACTCCTCGTCGCTCAAATAACCTTGCGTCGTGATGAGCGTCTGATGGCCGTCCAACGAGGAGGTTTTACGTCCCTTGGCCCAAAACGGCGTAAAACCCATCATCAGGGCACAGAGGTCGGTCGCATGTTCGCTCGCCAACTGCGGGTCACGACGGCTGTGGAGATAGATATGCGAAAATTCGTGACTCAATTGCGTGAGCACGATATAAGGATTACCCAGCGCTTCGGGGTTGATGGTGATTGCGATCGGGTAGCCCTCCATCTCGGGAGCGCGGTGCCAGGGGATATTTTGCGGAATGGCGACCTGCGCTGCGATTCCGCGGGAGGTTCCGGCCTCGTTCTTCACCATCGTACGGGTGGCGAATTGCGAAGTGAACCGTGGTTGAAGGGCCACGGGCAGCTCCATGTGGTCCAGCAACTTTTTGCTGACAGCCAAGAAGTTGCCGGTATCGATCCGGGAAAATTCGCCTTTGTCGGCAATCTCCATGCGCACCCCGATGGTGCTGTAGAGGTTGTCGATCATCTCGTTAAACTCTTCGGCGGTGTAGATGGATTGTTGTTTCATGGTCATTCGATTTTACAGTTACGGAAAAGGATTGCGAACCCGCGGACGACCGCTCCCTGCGCGCTTGTCCGAAGCGGCCTTGCAACGATTATCCCAACCCCAGCTCGGCCTTCGTCTTTTTGGTCATTTTGGCCACAACTTCGTCGAACGAATGTTGCACGAGATCGCGCATGACCGGCTCGGACAGCTGTTCGTAATGGACCTGGTTCCAGAACTTTTTGTTCCAGTGCCACGCAGGTTCGACCACATCGGGATACCGGTCGCGCAGATCGACGGCACGGTCGGGATCGCACTTGAGCACGATCATACGCTGGCCGTCCAGCAAAAGGTAGGCGAAGATCTTGCCGCCGATCTTAAAACAGTCGTCCGGCGACCCCAAATCGGCAAAGGGCGAACACTCCTCGACCTGCCCGTGCATCGAGAGACACAGCTCCCGCAGTTGTTCCATATCCATAGTTGAGCGATTTTGTTACAAAGTTAACCAAATATTCCGTATTGTCAAGCCGAAAATCGCACGAATTGCCTATCTTTGCACCGATGAAAGGGCTGTTACAAATTCTGATCTGCTGGACGGCGGGGAGCCTCATAAGTCGCCTTACGGGCGGCGTGATCCCGGGCAACATCATCGGCATGGTGCTGCTGTTCGCGGGGCTGCGTCGCGGATGGTTCGACGCGGCGGCCGTGCGTCCCGCGGCCGAGTGGCTGCTGGGGACGATGGCGCTCTTCTTCGTGCCGTTCGGCGTGGGACTCGTCGAGTCGTGGCAACAGGTGGCGGACAACCTCTGCGCGATTGTCGTAGCCACGGTGTTATCCACTGTCATCGTGCTGTTTACGGCCGGTCACCTCTTCCAATACTTCAACTCCGGAAAAAGACCCCGCAAATGAAAGAACTCCTCGCCGACAACCTCCTGATGCTGACCCTGACGGTCGCCGTCTTCTACCTTTCGCGCCGATTGTACAACCGCTGGCACACGGCGGCCTTGCACCCCGTATGGGTGACTTTCATGGCGATGATCCTCTTCCTGAAGGCCACGGGCATCTCCTACGCCGCCTATCGCGAGGCCACCTCGGTGCTCGACCTGCTGCTGGGCATGTCGGTCGTATCGTTGGGCTACCTGCTGCACCGCCACGCCGAACTGCTCCTCGAACGCCTGGTCCCGATCTTTTTCGGAACCCTTGCGGGCTGCATCGCAGGCATTTTGAGCGTGGTCTACGTGGCCGGGGCATTGGGAGCCGACCGCGTGCTGCAACTTTCGCTGGCACCCAAATCGGTCACCGTACCCGTTGCGGTGGCTGTTGTCGAGCCGTTAGGCGGCGTGGTATCGATCACCTCGGTGGTGGTCTTCTGCACAGGCATCCTGGGCAGTGTCGCCGGCCCGTGGATGTTGCGTCGTCTGGGTGTGCACGACCGTCTGGCCCAGGGTTTTGCGCTCGGAGCCGCCTCCCACGGCATCGGCACGGCACGGGCCATCGAGATAGGGGCCGTCGAGGGAGCTTTGAGCGGCCTGGCCATGGCCCTGACCGGAGTAGCCATGGCCGTTTGCCTGCCCGTAATCGAGCGCTGGTGCTTTTAATTACGGAGAGGGACGAGGCGCCGGCCTCTTCCAAAACTACCAAATATCGCCGAAAAGACTCACCGCCGGAAGCAAAAGCGAAATATATATTAAAATATTTTTTTATCCCGATAAAAAGTCCTATTTTTGCGACTTCGAATAGCTAACAGAGTAGATAAATGGACTGGTTTTACACGCTAATCACCCAGCAGGGTATCGCCCACACGGTATTGACGCTGGCACTGACGATCACCCTCGGCCTGCTTTTGGGCAAGCTGAAGGTCAAAGGGGTATCGCTCGGCATCACGTGGATTTTGTTCGTCGGTATCGCCCTGAGCCACTTCGGATTGACGATCGATCGGCCCGTGCTCCACTTCATCCAGGAGTTCGGCCTGATTCTGTTCGTCTTTTCGATCGGCCTGCAGGTCGGCCCGGGTTTTTTCAGCTCCTTCAAGCAGGGGGGCATGACGATGGTGAGCTTGGCCACGGCCATCGTGTTTCTGGGCGTCGGCACAGCCTTCGTCCTGCATTTAGTTACGGGCATCGACGCCCCCACGATGGTCGGCATTCTGTCGGGTGCCGTGACCAACACCCCGGGACTGGGTGCCGCGCAGCAGGCTTATGCCGACACGGTCGGGACGGCGAATCCCAACATCGCCATGGGTTACGCCGTGGCCTATCCGCTGGGTGTCGTCGGCATCATCTTCTCGATGATCCTGATCCGTCTTGTCATGCGGATCGACTTCAAAAAGGAGGACGAAGGTCTGGCCGCCCTGTCGAACGAACACAAGTTGCTGGAAAAGTGCGCTGTAGAGGTCAAGAACGTCGCCGTGTACGGCCATACGATCGGCCGTGTGCGCGAGACGATCAACCGCGTTTTCGTCATCTCGCGCGTCAAACGGGCCGACAATACGATCCTGATGGCCGACGCCGATGTCGTACTGCAGGAGGGCGACCGCCTGCTGGTGGTCGGTTCGCCCGAAGATATGTTCGCCATCACGACATTCCTCGGTCCCGCCATCGAGATGGAGCCTGAAGAGTGGGAGGACGACAGCAACACGCCGTCGCACCTGATCTCGCGCCGAATCCTCATCACACGACCCGAAATCAACGGCAAGAAACTCTCGGACCTGAAGCTGCGCACCCGTTACGGGATCAACATCACGCGCATCAACCGCGCGGGCGTCGACCTGTTGCCCTACCAGGGTATCGAGCTGCAGATGGGCGACCGCGTGATGGTGATCGGTTCGGAGAAGGCCATCTCGAAGGTGTCGGACGTGCTGGGCAACTCGCTCAAAAAGCTCAACGAACCGAACCTGATCACGATCTTCATCGGTCTGGCGCTGGGTATGCTCCTGGGTTCGCTGCCCCTGATGCACGTGCCGCAGCCCGTGAAGCTGGGCTTGGCGGGCGGTCCCTTGATCATCGCCATTCTGATCGGCCGTTTCGGTCCTCATTTCCATCTGGTTACCTATACCACTACGAGCGCCAACCTGATGTTGCGCGAGGTGGGTATCGCGTTGTTCCTGGCGGCGGTGGGCATCGGTGCCGGCGACGGATTTATCGACGCCATCGTCAACGGCGGCTACCGCTGGATCGGCTACGGCGCCATCATCACCATCCTGCCGCTGCTCGTCGTCGGATTCTTCGCCCGCGTGGTGCTGAAGATGAACTACTACACGCTGATGGGTCTTATGGCGGGCAGCATGACCGATCCCCCGGCCCTGGCTTACGGCAACGCTACGGCGGGCAACGACATGCCGGCATTGGGTTACGCGACGGTCTATCCCGTGGTGATGTTCCTGCGCGTGCTTACGGCCCAGCTCTTCATCCTCTTCTCGATCTGACGCGGAGATGGATTACCTTCGCATTATGGCCGATATTCGGCAGCGCATCGAACCTTTCGCCCGCGAGGGCCGGCAAGCCGACTATATCCCGTCGCTGGCCGAGGTTGATCCCGACCGTTTCGGCATGAGTATCACCACCATAGAGGGTACGACGCACTCGATCGGCGACGATCGGGTGCCGTTTTCCATACAGAGCATCACGAAGGTCTTTTCGCTGGCCTGCGGTCTTTCGCACTACGGCGAACGGCTTTGGGAACGGGTGGGCAAGGAGCCGTCGGGCACGGCCTTCAACTCCTTGATCCAGTTGGAGGTGGAGCGCGGCATTCCGCGCAATCCCTTCATCAATGCGGGAGCCATCGTGCTGGCCGACCGGTTGATCTCCGCGATGCGGGACCCCGAACGGGAGTATCTGGAATTCGTCCGCACGCTGGCCCGCAACGACGCGATCGACTACAACGCCGAGGTGGCCCGCTCGGAACAGTCGACGGGTTATTTGAACGCCGCGATCGCCAATCTGCTGAAATATCACGGACGGATAGAGAACGATATCGAGCGTGCGCTTCGCTTCTATTTCCACCAGTGTTCGATCGAGATGTCGTGCCGCGACCTTTCGCGTGCCTTTCTCCCCTTCGCCGACCACCGCACGCCGTTCCGTTACGGCGGGGTGGAACTGACGGCGTCGCAGGTCAAGCGGATCAATGCCCTGATGCAGACCTGCGGATTTTATGACGAGGCGGGCGAATTCTCCTATTTGGTCGGTCTTCCGGGCAAGAGCGGCGTAGGCGGCGGCATTGCGGCGGTCTGCCCGTTGCGTTATTCGGTGGCGGTGTGGAGTCCGCGGCTGAACCCGAAAGGCAACTCCGTGATGGGAATGAAAGCGCTGGAGTTGCTGACTACTTTTACAGCCGAGTCGATCTTTTGAAAAAGCCGATTTTCCGAAAAAAGCAAAATCCCTACATATAGGTATAATAAAACCGCCCGAAAAGACGTATCTTTGCAGAATCGAACGGAACGGACTATGCGACCTGCAATAGATAAGCATTTCAACACGCCGCTGCCTGCGGAGGAGCAACCCGCGGGCAGCATACGCCTCTCGGCGCTCAAGACGGGCGAACGCGCCGTGGTACTTAAAGTGCTGGGCCACGGAGGTTTCCGCCGCCGCATCATGGAGATGGGCTTCGTGCGCGGCAAACAGGTGGAGGTGGGGGTCAACGCCCCGCTGATGGACCCCATCGAGTACCACATCATGGACTACAACGTATCGCTCCGCCGCGCCGAGGCCGACATGATCGTCGTGCTGACCGACAGCGCCGCCGCGCGACTGATGGCGGGCTGCGAGTCGGAGGGTACGGTCGAATGCGACTGCATCGACGAGGTGATCAACCAGTGCGGAAAGCACATCCATGTGGCTTTGGTCGGCAACCCCAACAGCGGCAAAACGTCGCTCTTCAACGCCATTTCGGGCAGCCACGAACACGTCGGCAACTACAGCGGCGTGACGGTCGACGCCAAACGCGGCTACTGCACCTACAAAGGTTATCACTTCGAAATCACCGACTTGCCGGGCACCTATGCGCTGGCCGCCTACACGCCCGAGGAGATCTACGTGCGCCAGCACCTGGTCAAGGAGACCCCCGACGTCATCATCAACGCCGTCGTGTCGTCGAATCTCGAGCGCAACCTCTATCTGACGACCGAGCTGATCGACATCAACCCCCGCATGGTCGTGGCGCTCAACATGTACGACGAGCTGGAGGCCTCGGGCGCGAAGTTGGATTACGAACACCTGGGCCGCATGATGGGCGTGCCTATGGTTCCCGTGGTGGCACGGGCGGGCCGCGGCGTGGAGGAGCTGCTGGATACGGTGATCGCCCTCTATGAAAACAGCGACGACCGCGTGCGCCATATCCACATCCACCAGGGCGAGGTGATCGAGGACGGACTCCGGCAGCTGGACACGCTGCTGAAGCAAAACCGCACGGAGCTGCCGAAGCAATTTCCGCCGCGGTATTTCGCAATGAAACTGCTTGAAAACGACAAATATGCCATCGATCAGTTAAAGCATTGCTTTAACTTTCCCGAGTGGATCAAGAAGCGCGACAAAGTGGCCGCCCGTTTGGAAACCGAGTTGGGCGAGGATATGGAGACGGCCTTTGCCAACCGCAAATACGGCTTCATCTCGGGGGCCCTGAAGGAGACCTTCACTCCGGGCACGGGGGCCGAAACGCGGCCTACGGAGATCATCGACGCCTTCGTGACCCACAAGCTGTGGGGTTTCCCGATCTTCTTTGCGCTGATGTGGCTGATGTTTTACTGCACGTTCAACGTGGGCGCCTATCCGCAAGGGTGGATCGAGTCGGGCGTGGCCTGGCTGGCCTCGTTCGTGCAGGAACACATGGCGGACGGCATTCTGAAAGACCTTCTGGCCGACGGCGTCATCGGCGGCGTGGGCAGCGTGATCGTCTTTCTGCCCAACATCATGATCCTCTATCTCTTCATCTCCTATATGGAGGACTCGGGCTATCTGGCGCGCGCGGCGTTCATCATGGACCGCGTGATGCACCGCATCGGCCTGCACGGCAAGTCGTTCATTCCCTTGATCATGGGCTTCGGCTGCAACGTGCCGGCCATCATGGCCACACGCACGATCGAAAGCCGCAGCAGCCGGATGATCACCCTCTTCATCACCCCCTTCATGTCGTGCAGCGCCCGCCTGCCGATCTATATCCTGCTCTCGGGACTCTTCTTCGGCGCCCATGCGGGGTGGGCCCTGACGGCGCTCTATATGACGGGGATAGCGGTAGCGATTCTGACGGCACGACTGATGCGGCGGTTCCTGTATCCGGTCGACGAGACCCCCTTCGTGATGGAGCTGCCGCCGTACCGCCTGCCGACGATGCGCGCGACGGTCAACCACATGTGGGACAAGTGCTCGCAATACCTCAGGAAGATGGGCGGCACGATCCTCGTGGCCTCGATCGCCATCTGGTTCCTGAGCTACTACCCGCGACCCGCGGAGGGGGAGCCGTTCCGTTACGAGCAGAGCTACCTGGGCCGCGTGGGCAAAGCCTGCGAACCGGTCTTCGAGCCGTTGGGGCTGAACTGGAAATCGGGCGTGGCGGCCATCTCGGGCGTAGCGGCCAAAGAGATCGTCGTCAGCACGTTAGGCGTCCTCTACGCCGACGGGACCGACACGGGCGACGGGAGCGGCGAGGCATCCGGCAATACGGCATCGCTGACCGAAAAACTGCGTGCGACGGGCGACTTCACCCCGGCCGCCGCGTGGGCCTTTATGCTCTTCATGCTGATCTATCTGCCCTGTATCGCCACCTTGTCGGCCATCGCTTCGGAGGCGGGCAAGCGCTGGGCCGTGGCGGCTGCGGTCTACGACACGGCGTTGGCCTGGGTGGTGTCGTGGGCGGCCTATCACTTGATATCGATCTTCTGAAATGGACCTCCAGACTGTCGCCGTCGCCCTGATCGGCATCGTGGTCGCCGTTTTGGTCGTGCGTCACCTCTGCCGGATCATCCGCCACCCCGACCGCTGTGCGGGCTGCCCGATCAAAGGGTGTCCGCGCCGCAAGAGCGTCACCAACCGCCGCCGAGGGCTTTGAAGAGCGCCACGATGTTGACGTAGCGTTCGGCCTGCAGATCGTTGTATTGCATCTGCGAATCGTACAACTCGCGCTGGGCGTCGATCACATTCAGATAGTCGGCCATGCCGTTTTGATAGAGCGCTTCGGACAACAGCGCGACCCGCCGGTTGGCCTCCACCAGCTGTTGTTGCCGCCAGGCCTCCTCGCGCAGCGAAGCCACCGCCGAAAGCGCCGTCTCCACATCCGCAAAAGCCTGCAAAACAGACTGTTCGTAATTGTATGCCGATTGGTTGTATCCCTCTCGCGCGATCTCCTCGCGGCGTTTCAGCCGGCCGAAGGCGAAGATCGGCTGCGTGAGCGAGGCCGCAGCGCTCCACACCCAGGGTTTCGCGCTCGTCAACCCCCGGATCGTCGAGGAGGCAATGCCGCCGTCGGCCGTGAGCGAGATCGAGGGAAAGCGCGCCGAGTGGGCCACACCGGCCTGTGCCGCCGCCTCGCGCATCGAAAAATAGCTCTCCATCACATCGGGCCGCCGCGTCAGCAGTTCGGAGGGCAGCCCCACGGGCACATCGATTTCGCGGAACTCGGCGGGCAGCACCTCGGTCTGTGTTTGCCACCGGACGACGGAGGGGATCTCGCCCAGCAGGGTCGCCATCGCCAACCGGTTCTGCTCGATCAGATCTTCGTAGCGCGGAATATCGGCCGCCGCCGTATGGACCAGACTCTGTGCCTGCGCCAGCGCCACACCGTCGCTCATTCCGTACCGGAACATACTGTCGATCAACGCCGCAGAGCGTTGCCGCAGCTCCAGATTCAGCCGTGCCGTCTGCAAATCGCTCCCGTATCGCCGCAACGTAAAACAGGTTGTCGCCACCTCGGCCGTCAGCGAAAGCACCACGCCGCGAAAGGCCCACTCGGTGGCCAGGATCTGTGCCTCGGTGGCCCGTTCGGCGTGTTCCAGCGCCTCGAAGAGCGAGACCTCCCACGAGAGGGTCGGCGTCAGCGCAAAGTGGCCGGTGCGGTGTTCCTCGCGCGAATAAGAGCCGCCCGCAGTGACCGTGGCGCCCAGCTGCGGCAGATAATCGGTGCGCGTGATGACCATCTGCTTGCGGGCCGCATGCACCCGCGATGCCGCCACGGCCAAGTCCCGGTTCTGGACCAAAGCCGTCTCCTCCAACCGGTTGAGGAGCGTATCGCCGAAGCATTCCCACCACCGCAGATCGTGCGGCAACGCTTTGGGCTGCAACCCGTTGCGGTGGATCCAGTCGGGCGGCAGCTGTACCACGGGCGAGCGCAGCGGACGGTCGCAGGCCACCGCAGCGAGGAGCATCAAGAGGATCAATATCTGTTTCATAAAGTCTGTTTTTAGGTTTATATCACACACCTGTTTACGTCTCGGCCGGCCCGACTATCGGGAGCGGCTGCGAATCCGTTCCAGGCGTCCCCAGCGGCCGATCAAAGCATAGAGCGCAGGGTAGAGGAAGATTCCCCCGAGCGTAGCCAGAAGCATGCCGCCCACCAGCGCCGTACCCATCACATTGCGCGCCGTGGCATAGACTCCGTCCGCGAAGACCAACGGCGCAACCCCCAGCACAAAGGCGAAGGCCGTCATCAGGATCGGTCGCACGCGCAACCGCGCCGCCCCCAGGGCCGCCTCCTCGAGCGAGCGCCCCTCGATGAAGAAGAGCCGGTTGGCATACTCCACCACGAGGATGGCATTTTTGGCCGCCAGGCCGATCAGGAGGATCAGCGATATCTGTGCGTAGACATCATTGACATATTGCGTATGAACCAGGTGCGCGAGCATCAGCGCAACCGTCGCCCCCAGCACCGCCAGCGGTACCCCGAGCAGGATCGCCACAGGCAGGCTCCACGACTCGTAGAGGGCCGCCAGCGCCAGAAAGACAAAGATCAACGCCAGCGCATAGGCCAGCCATCCCGACTTCGAGGCGCTCTGCTGCTGGAACGAGAGCCCGCTCCACGCAATGCCCACATCCTCGGGCAGCACCTCGGCCGCCACGCGTTCGATCCCGGCCATCAGTTCGCCCGACGAGGTCCCCGCGGCGGGGGTCACCGTCAGTTCGATCGACCGGTCGAGGTTGAACTGCTCCACGAACTCCACGCCCACCGTATCGGTCACCGTGATGAACGACGAGAGTGGCAGCGACTCTCCCTTTTGATTTTCAATATAATAGTTTCCGATCGACGAAGCATCTATCCGATAGTCGGGCGCCGCCTGCACCCACGTCTGGTAGAGCTGGCCGAAGCGCGTGAAATTATTGACATACCGCCCGCCCAGCCACGTCGACAGTTCGCCGTAGAGCGTCCCGAGCGGAACCCCCTCCGCGAGGGCATGTTCGCGGTCGACGTCGAGGCGCCGCTGGGGCACCGAGGCCTGGTACTGGGTCGTCACGGCAGCCACTTGCGCACTTTGGCGCAACGCCTCCATCAGCCGTTCGGCATGGGTATAAAGATATTCGCTGCCGCGTCCTTCGAGGTCCTGCACCTCCACCGTAGCGCCCGACGCCACCCCCAAACCGGGAATCGCAGGCGGGATAAAGGCGAAACTCTCACCCGACGGCACGGCCATATAGAGCTCCTCGGTCAGCCGGCGGGCCAGTTCGGCCGCCGTGGCCTTGCGGTCGCCGTAGGGCACGAGCTGGACGAAGAGGATGCCGCTGCTGGTCGAGGCGATCCCGGCCAGCATATCGAAACCCGCCGCCAGCGTCGTCGAGGCCACCTCGGGCAGTGCGCTTACCACGGCGTCGACCTGCTGCATCGTGGCCAGCGTCACGGGCAGTGCCGTAGCGTCGGGCGTAGTGACCGACACCATCAAATAGCCTTGGTCCTCCTCGGGCAGGAATCCCGCCGGCAGATAGTGCCACGTAACGCCGATCGCGGCCAGCACCACTGCCAACAGGCTCACAACCAGCCCCGTACGACGGACAAAACGCGTCGTGGCGGCATCGTAACGCTCCATCCGCCGGCCGAACCAGCGGTTGAAGGCGCCGAAAAATCCGCGTTCGGCCGTTTTCCGCGGCCGTAGCAACAGACCGCACAGCGCCGGCGAAAGGGTCAGCGCATTGAAGGCCGAGAGGACCACCGACACGGCGATCGTCACCGAGAACTGCTGAAAAAGCCGCCCCGTAATGCCGCCGGTCAGCGACACGGGCAAGAAGACCGCCAGCAGTACCACCGTCGTCGCGACGATGGGCGACGAGACATTGCGCATCGCCTCGACCGCCGCCTCACGGGGGTTCCGCCCGCGCTCCATCTCCACCTGCACCGCCTCGACCACCACGATGGCGTCGTCGACCACCAGCCCGATGGCCAGCACGAGGCCCAGCATCGAGATCACATTGATCGAGAACCCCAGCAGCGGGAAGAGCACAAAGGCCCCCACCAACGACACGGGAATCGCGATCATCGGGATGAGCGTGGCGCGCCAGTCCTGCAAAAAGAGGTAGATGATCAGCACGACCAGCACCAGGGCAATCAACAGCGTACGGAAGATATCGCGGATTCCGGCGCGAATCGAGGCGGTCGTGTCGACGATGGTCGAGAGCTGCACCCCGTCGGGCAACCGTCCGCCTATGCGCGCCAGCTCGGCACGGACCTTTTCGCCCACCTCCACGGCGTTGCTGCCCGGCTCCTGGTAGATCACCAGCATCGACGAGGGATGCCCGTCGTAGAGCGAGCGCATGCCGTAAGACTGGCTTCCGAGAGCCACCTCGGCCACATCGCGCAGACGGATCCGGTTGCCGTCGCCGTCCAAACGCAGCACGATATCGGCGAACTGTTCGGCCGTCGAGTACTGCGGCGGCAGGGTCGCCGTATAGGTAAAGGAGGTCCCGGCCGGCGAGGGTTCCGCGCCGAATTTCCCGACAGGGTAGAGTCCGCCCTGGGTCTGAATCGCCGAGGTGATCTCCTCCAACGAGATCCCGTAATAGTCCAGCATCTCGGGCCGCACCCACACGCGCATCGCATATTCGCCCGCCCCCATAATCGACACCTTGCCCACGCCGTCGATCGCCAGCAGGCGGTTGCGGAGGTTGATATAGGCATAGTTCGACAGAAAATCGTCGTCGTAACGGCCGTCGCTGTGCAGCGAGTAGACCATCAAAAAGCCCGTCATCGACTTTTGGGTCGTCACCCCCTGCTGCGTCACGGCCTCGGGCAGCTGCGGCATCGCGGTGGAGACCCTGTTTTGCGTGAAGATGGCGTCCATATCGGGATCCGAACCGATTTCGAAGGTCACCTGCAAGGTCATCGAGCCGTCGTTGGCGCTCACGGATTTCATGTAAAGCATATCGCTGACGCCCATAACCGCCTGTGAAACAGGCGTTGCCACCGCCTCGTCGACGGTCTGCGCATCGGCACCCGGATACGAGGCCGAGACCTCCACCACGGGAGGCGTAATATCGGGATACTCCTCGACGGCCAACCGCATCATCGAGACTATTCCGCCGAGGACGATCGCCACCGCCAGCGCGATGGCAAAGATCGGACGATTGACAAAAAAACGCTCCATACCGCTCCGTTATCGATTGACCGCGGCCACCTTCATCCCCGCGCGGACCTTCTGCAACCCGCTGACCAGGACCCGTTCGCCGGCCCGCAGACCCTCGTCGATACACCACAGCGAATCGACCGTCGGGCCGGTCTTCACACGGCGGTATTCCACCGTACTGTCGGGTCGCACGACCCACACGGCCGCCGTCCCCTGCATCTGACTCACACACCGCTGCGGTATCACCACACAGGGTTGCGGCCGTCCCAGCGCCGCCCGCACACGGCCGAACTGCCCGGGCCGCAACAGATAGTCGGGGTTGGGAAAGTTGACCACCAGGACGATCGTACCGGCCGACGAGGCGATATTTTTGCGCGTGTAGCCATAGACGCCCGAGAGCGGATAGACCGTCCCGTCGGCCAGGGTCAACCGAATGTCGTGCAACAGGTTGCTGTTCTCCGCCGTGGTCGAGCCCGTCCCGGCATAGCGCAGGAACGTGTTCATCGGGACAGCGATGTCGGCCGACAGGGTATCGATATTCGAAATGGTCGTCAGCACCTCGAAACGCGTGCCGGGACCCACATAATCGCCCACGTGCGCCTCGGCGACGGCAATGACCCCGTCGATCGGAGCCGTGATACGGGCATAACCCACCTCTAACGTCGCATTCCGCAATGCCTGCTCGGCCGACCGCACGGCCGACTGCGCGGCGCTGTTCTGGGCCATATACTGGTCGAGCTGCGCCTGGCTGATGGCGTTGATGCGCGCCAAGGGGATCGCCCGCCGGTAGTTGTTCTCGGCCTCGACGGCCTGCGCACGGGCCGACTCCAGCGAAGCCTTGGCCGAGAGCAGGGTAGTGCCCAGCAGATTGGCATCGATCGTAAAGAGCAGCTGTCCGCGTTTGACGGGAGTGCCGTACTCGAAGGCGCGCGCCGTCAGATAACCGTTCACGCGGGGCTGGATCACGGCATCGTAATTGCTTGCGAGTGAACTGACGAAGTCCATCCGGTAGGGCAGCGTGTCGACCCGCGCCGCGACACTCTCCACACGAAGCGGCGGCACCTGCTTCGTCGCCTCCTTGCGGTGTCGGCACCCCGTGCCCCAGCACAACAGAGGAACCAGAAAAAGTAGGGTAAGACGTGACATAAGCGTTTGATTTTGCCCGCCGAATGGCAAAAAACATACCGCAAAGTATTAAAAACGTAAAATTCACGTTAATTCTCGCGCAAAAGTATTGCAAAGAAATTTTTTATTCATAAATTTGCGACGTAATCCATTAAAACAAAACGCCATGAAAGAGTTGATCGCACAAATTCAAGAGCAGTATGCCATCTTCAACGCAAACGCTGAAGCCCAGATCCTTAAGAACAACAAGGCTGCCGGCACCCGTGCGCGCAAGGCTGCGTTGGAGATCTCGAAACTGATGAAAGAGTTCCGCAAGGTTTCGCTCGAAGCCTCGAAGTAACTCCTGCTGCATCCCCTTATGGGGAAGCCGGTTTTACCCTCAAAACAAGAGACTGTCCGACCCGAAGTCAGACAGTCTCTTTCTTATTATTCCCCTGTGTAAGGCGGCTGGCGTGGCTCGCCGCCCGGGACGCGTTACTTTCGGCTCAACTCGGCCAAGTGGCGATAGAAGGCCGTGATGGTCTCGATGCCCTTGTAGAACTGGTCGAGTCCGTAGCTCTCGTTGGGCGAGTGGATGGCGTCCTGCGAAAGACCGAAACCGATCAACAGCGACTTGATCCCCAGAATCCGCTCGAAGCCCGAGATGATCGGAATCGAACCGCCCGAATAGAAGGGCAGCGGTTTGCGGCCGAAGGTCTCGACAATCGCCTGCTCGGCCGCCTTGTAGGCGGGCATATCGGTGGGCGAGACGTAAGGCATGCCGCCGTGGAGATATTTCACGCTGACGGTTACGCTCTCGGGAGCCAGCGACTTGAAGTAGGCCTCGAAGAGCCGGGCGATCCGTTCGGGCTCCTGACCCGGAACCAGGCGCATAGAGATCTTGGCCGAGGCGGTCGAGGGGATGACGGTCTTCGAGCCTTCGCCCGTGTAGCCGCCCCAGATGCCGTTGACATCGAGCGAGGGACGCACGCCCGTACGCTCGAGGGTCGTATATCCCTCCTCGCCGGCCACGTCGCCGATCTCCAGAGCCTCCTTGTACTTCTCGATCGAGAAGGGGGCCGCGTTAAAGGCCTCGCGCTCGGCGGCCGACAGTTCGCGCACGCCGTCGTAGAACCCGGGAATCGTGATGCGGCCCCGGTCGTCCACTAACCGGGCAATCATCTGCGACAGCACGATCGCCGGATTGGCCACCGCACCGCCGAACAGCCCCGAGTGCAGATCCTTGTTGGGACCCTTCACCTCGACCTCGACGTACGACAGACCGCGCAGTCCGACCGTAATCGAGGGGGTATCCATCCCGAGCATCGAGGTGTCCGACACCAAAATCACATCGGCCTGCAACAGCTCCTTATACTCCTCGCAGAAGCCGTAAAGGGAGCTTGAACCGATCTCCTCCTCGCCCTCCAGCATAAACTTGACGTTGCAGGGGAGCGAATCGGTGGCACACAGCGTCTCGAAGGCCTTGGCGTGCATAAAAAGCTGCCCCTTGTCGTCGTCGGCGCCGCGACCCCAGATCCGGCCCTCCTTGACGACAGGCTCGAAGGGTTCGGTGCGCCACTCGTCGACGGAATCGACGGGCATCACGTCATAGTGGCCGTAAACGAGCACCGTCGGCAGCGCCGGATCGACGATCCGCTCGGCATAGACCACGGGATTGCCCTCGGTCGGCATGACCTCGGCGCGGTCCGCACCGGCCTCCACCAGCTTGGCCGCCAGCCACTCGGCACAACGTTTCATATCGGGTTTGTGTTCGCTCTGCGCGCTGATCGAGGGGATGCGCAGCAGGTCGAAAAGTTCCGCCAGAAAGCGGTCGCGATGGGCGTCGATATAGCTCTTTGTCTCCATAACTACAAATTGCAAATGGCCTTGATTTCGGCGATAAAACGTTGTGCCAGCGCATCGGCCTCGGCTTTGGACTTGGCCTCGGTGTAGACACGGATAATCGGCTCAGTGTTGGACTTGCGCAGGTGCACCCAGCAGTCGGCGAAGTCGATCTTCACGCCGTCGATATCGTTCACGTTTTCAGTGGCGTAACGGGCCTTCACCTCACGCAGTACTTTATCTACGTCGATGGCGGGCGTCAGTTCGATTTTGTTCTTCGGGGCGAAGTAGGCGGGATAGGTCTTGCGCAACTCGGTCATCTTCACGCCGCACTTCGAGAGCCAGGTCAGGAACAGCGCCGTTCCGACCAGCGGAATGGCTAATGTGATTGCCCATGTGAATAAACCTACTCTTGTGCTTGCCCACAAT
>CAZHMX010000037.1:0-17090 GCA_964533725.1 uncultured Alistipes sp.
GTTCGGGTTCGCCCGTCCGGCTGGGCCAAACCATTGGCCCAAGGAGGACAGTCGTGCGTCAGCCCCGTTGTCGGTTCACGTTGTCGAACCCTTATTGTTCGGGTTCGCCCGCGCGGCTGGGCCAAACCATTGGCCCAAGGAGCGCAGTCGCGCGTCAGCCCGCGCTGTCGGTGCCGGCATTGTACCCTTGAGGATGATCATGTTCTTTGCGGCCTCTTTGCGCGTGTCTCGGGCACCGTTGCGGTGAATATCGCGATTTTTCATGATTTTATTGTTTACGTGTATTTGTTTATCGGAAAACGATAAATATTTCTTGATATTTTGGAATTTTTATTTTACATTTGTCGGCGCAAAGGGTGCGAACGCGGAATGCAGTGACGACCTGTCGGCTGACATCCGAGGGTGTGGCACCCGCTGTTTTCGAGGTCTTATAAATATAGGTGTAAAAAAATAATTTGTAAAAATATGCTACTTTGTATTGCATAATACATATATTTGCTATATCTTTGTCCTCGAAAATAGAAAACAAAACAAAAGAACCATAAACTATGAAAAAGTATTTCGCATTATTCTTGACGGTAGCGGTCGTTTCGACGGCTTTTGCAACGATTCCGGCGGTTCCGGCAACTTCGGCAGTCTCGGCTCCGTCGGTTTCGGCCTCGGCGTCGATTTCGACCATGACTTCGGCTTTGGCCTCGGCGGCGCGACAGGCGGCGGTTACGGGGCGTGTGGTAGACTCGCTCGGGACGGCGGTTCCTTATGCCACGGTGGTGATGCTCCGCGGCGGGAAGCAGGTGGCCGGCACGTCGACCGACGACGGGGGCGCATTTGCGCTGCAAATCGCTGCGGGCGAATATACGATGACCGTGCAATACGTCGGGTTTCAGCCGCTGACGCGCGAGGTGAATCTCGTGGGCGGCGACGATCTGGGCGATATCGTCCTGCAGAACGCCTCCACGAAGATCGAGGATGTGGTGGTGGAGGCGAAGCTGATCCGCCGCGAGGCCGACCGTTTCGTGGTCGACGTGGCCAACTCGCCGCAGGCCATCGGCAAGGATGGCGTGGAGCTGCTGGAGTCCTCGCCGGGGGTGTGGGTGACCGACGACGAGATCTCGATCAACGGCAAGTCGGGTTCGAAGGTCTACGTCAACGACCGTGAGCTGAAGATGAATACCGAGCAGCTGCTGCACTATCTGAGGAGCCTGCGCGCCGAGGACATCCAGAAGATCGAGGTGGTGCCGATCGTCGGGGCCGATTTCGATGCCGACACCTCGGCGGGTGCCATTATGATCACGCTGCGCAAGCGCCGCGAGGACGGTTTCGACGGCAATCTGTCGTTCAACGCGCAGACCAGCGTCTGCCGCAACATATACAGTCCCAACGCCTCGTTCAACTACCACAGCGACCGTTTCGACCTCTTCGCCTCGGCGTGGGGCTACTTCAGCCCCCAGGACGAGACCCGCACCACCGAGCACACGGTCTACGAAACGACGCACAACGAACTGCTCTCCCAAAGCCGGTTGATGAGCAAAACCCCGATGGGCGGCGGCCGTGTCGGCGGCGTGTGGGAGGTCAACAAACGCCACAGCATCGGTGCCGAGGTGAGCGGCATGGTAAACGACGACTCCGTGGAAAACACCTCCTCGACCGATATGGTCGGCGCGACGCGCCAGCTCAACCACAGCCGTTACCTCACCCCCTACAACACCTACAAGAACATCACTGTGACGGCCAACTATATCTGGAAGACCGACACGTTAGGCTCTCTGTTCAAGCTCATTGCCGACCACACGCACAGCCTCTCGGGCAGCCGCCACCGGGGCGACACGCATTCCGAATACTTCGATCCGGCCGATGCCGCGTCGCCCTTCGCCGACCGCGACTCGCTCTACGCCGACCGCTCCGCGAACCGTTACGATATCACCACCGCGCAGCTCTCCTGGCAGAAGGTCTTCACGCCCAAGTGGACGTTTACCGTCGGCGCCAAATACACGCGTAACCAGACCCGGAACGAGGCCCGCTACACCTGGAAGGAGGGGGAGCTCTGGCACGGCTACGAAGGCGGGCTGCACGACTACGATGTCGGTTACGTGGAGACGATCGGCGCCCTTTATACGACGGTTCGCGGTGCGTTCGGCGGCTGGAATCTCTCGGCGGGACTTCGCGGCGAGTATACCCATACGTCGGGCCGCGAGGGCAGCGAGGTGAAGCAGAATTACTTTTCGCTCTTCCCCAACGCCAATATCCAGCGTTCGTTCGACAAGGCCGGCAAACACTCCTTCGTTCTGGCGTATTCGCGCAAGATCCGCCGTCCGGGCTTCTGGGCGCTGACTCCCACCCGCATGCAGATCTCGGATTTCACCTACCAGATCGGCAATCCCGACTTGCGTCCCTCGTACAACAACGATCTCTCGCTGACGTTGATTTTCAACTATAAGTACAGCATTTCGCTGGGCATGAACATCATCACCGATGCCTACGAGCAGGTCCTGTTGCAGGATCCCGACGATCCGCGCGTGCTGTGCCTCACGCAGACCAACTTCCCCACCTACAACAACTATTACGCTACGGTCAACCTGCCCGTCAATCTGGCCAAGTGGTGGTCGTGGAACATCAACCTGACGGGGATACGCCAGGGGCAGCAGGTCGATCCTGCGTCGCCGGTGGTTTATCATAACATGATGATGGCCTATTCGATGATGACCTTCACGCTGCCGGCCAAGTTCTTCTTCGACCTGTCGTTCTGGGGCCGCACCAAGGTGTGGTCGGGCACGACCAGCATCGACGGTAAGTACAGCCTGAGCGTCACCCTGAAAAAGCGTCTGCTGAAAGACCGGCTGACCCTTACGGCCGGGGTCAACAACCTGATCCGCAGAACGGAGAATTTTACGGCATACGGCGACGGTTTTGTCCGCGACATCAAGTTGCGCAACCACTGGACCGAGCCGCAGTACCGTGTCGGTATCTCGTGGAACTTCCAGGGCGGCAAGCAGTTCCGCCAGCGCACCGTCGAAAGCGGTTCGGCCGAGGAGCAGAGCCGTCTGGGTGGCGGCGGCAACGGCAACTGATCCCTTTCGTAACGACTGACGGCGGTCCGAAAGCCGTCATGCAAGGAGCGAATCGCCCGTTTTTCATAAACGTAAATCCCGGGCGGTTTGCTCTTTTTGCGGGCGGCGGGCCGACGGTCCCTTGCGGTGCCGTTTTCGCGACGTGGCGCAATGCCGTTGTGCCCGGCCGTATCCGCAACGTCGTGATCCGTTTGCAAAATCGGAAAGATTTGACTAACTTTGTACGGTCCTCGGAGGCGGCGGAGCCTTTGTGGTGTCGGGCGAGGGGCAGCCGGAGGGAACGGATCCTCCTGAGCGACCCGAAAAAGCCGACACGATGGCGCCGGAAGAACCGGGAGACAAACGAAACCGTTACGATCATGAAAAAGATTTTGCTGCTGGCCCTGCTGTTGGGGTGCGGTGCGCTTCGGGCGCAGGAGAGGGGGGCCGATGTGTCGGCCGACTATGTGGAACTGACCGATACCAAACCCTTTGACGGTCCCGAGGTGTGGGCGCGGATGAAGACGCCGGTGGCGTTGAGCTGGGGTTCGGTCGACGTGCGCTACGGCAAACGCGACCTCCCGAAGGTAACCCCGCAACGGCGGCTTCGGCTCAGGGCGTGGCGCGGCGAGCGGGTCCATGCCCAGGCGGTGCTGTGGTCGAAAGAGGCCCTCGAGGGGGTGACGGTCGGGGTGAGCGATCTGAAAGGGGGCAAAGCGGGCAAGGAGGTGATCCCCTCCGCGGCCGTCGGAACGTCGTTCGTGCGTTATGTGATGACCGACGAGCTGAACAAGGACCGTAAGGGCGGTTGCGGCCACCGGCCCGACAAAACGCAGTGGGATTCGCTCGTGGTGGCCGATGTGCTGGATATCGCGACGCGCCGCGACGTGGAGGCCTGCACGACCCAACCCGTGTGGGTGAAGATCGCGGTGCCCGAGACGGCCGCGGCGGGACGTTATACGGGCGAAGTGTCGGTCGGCGCCGAGGGACGGAAACCGCTTAAACTGCAACTGGAATTAGAGGTCGTGGACCGCGTGCTGCCCGACGCATCGCAGTGGCGGTTCCATCTGGATCTGTGGCAGAATCCCTATGCCGTGGCCCGGTATTACGGGGTGGCGCTGTGGAGCGAGGCCCATTTCGAGGCGATGCGGCCCATCATGAAGATGTTGCGCGATGCGGGACAGCGTTCGGTGACGGCCACGATCATGCACCGGCCCTGGAACGGTCAGACCGAGGACCATTACGACAGCATGATCGGCAAGACACGCCGCATCGACGGCTCGTGGAGCTACGACTATACGGTCTTCGACCGCTGGGTGACCTTTATGATGGAGGAGATCGGCATCGACGGCGCCATCAGCTGTTACACGATGATTCCCTGGGCGTTGCGGTTCGACTATTACGACCAGGCCACGGCCCGCGTGCAGTTCGTCGAGGCGCGTCCGGGCGACCGGGCCTATGCCGACTACTGGGGTGCCTTCCTGAAAGATTTTGCGCGTCACCTCAAGGCCAAGGGATGGTTCGACATCACGGCCATCTCGATGGACGAACGTTCGCTGAACGATATGCAGGCGGCCATTCAAGTGATCCTGGAGGCCGACCCCGACTTCAAAATCACCCTTGCGGGCAACTATCATCCCGAAATCCAGTCCAAACTCTACTATCTGAGCATCCCCTACGGGCAGCAGTTCCCCGCCGACGTGAAGGCCGAACGCGAACGCCGCGGACAGATCAGCACGGTCTACACCTGCTGTTCGGAGGCCTTCCCCAACATGTTCACCTTCTCGGCCCCGGCGGAGGCGGCGTGGACGGCGGTCCATGCGGTGGCGGGCGGTTACGACGGTTACCTGCGCTGGGCCGTAAACAGCTGGACACAAGATCCTTTGCGCGATTCGCGTTTCCGTTCGTGGGCCGCGGGCGACACCTATTCCATCTACCCGGGACCGCGCAGCAGCATCCGTTTCGAGCGGTTGGCGGAGGGAATCCAGGCCTGCGAAAAGATCCGTATCCTGCGCACGGAGCTGCAGGGTGCGGAGTTGGCGGCGCTGGAGGAGGCCGTCGCCCGGTTCACCCCCGAGGGACTGGCGCAGTCGGGACTGTCGGCCGCGGAGGCCGTCGCCGCTTTGGAGGCGCTGCTGAACCGTTAGCGGCTGTCGCGGCCACCGGCACTTTCCGCGGTGGAGGGATCGGGGTTGACAGGTCGGACCGTTCGCCGTTATAGCCTCCGTGAGCCGTCGTCGGCCGTTCGTGGCGTCAGCGGTGTATGCGAGTGTCTTTGCCCTCCGGTCCGCCCGGTTTTTCCCAGTTCCCGGAGGGATTTTCCCGATTTTCCGTGCCGGAATTTGGACCGTACGGGATTATTTCGTATCTTTGCGCGCTTAAAAGTGCAAATTGATAACTAAAAATACGAAAAACTGATTATGAAGATCGTTAAGGAACAACTCGAAGAGCAGACGCTGCTGCTTCGCGTCACGGTGGGTCAGGAGGATTACGGCCAGGAAGTGGACAAACAGCTGCGCGAATATCGCCGCAAGGCCAATATCCCGGGCTTCCGCGTCGGCATGGTGCCGATGGGGATTATCCGTAAAATGTACGGCAAGGGCATTGTGGCCGAGCAGTCCTACCGCAAGGCTTCGAACAGCGTGTTCGAGTACCTGCAGCAGGAGAAGATCGACTACGTGGGCGATGTGATCCCGTCGGAGAAGCAGGGCGATTTCGACTTCGACAACAATACCGAGTTCGAGTTCGTCTTCGAGGCCGGTGTGGCTCCCGAGGTGAAACTGGAGCTGTCGGCCGCCGACGAGGTGGTATACAACGCCATCGCCGTCGACCAGAAGATGCACGCCGATTACCGTTCGAACTTCCTGCGCCGCTACGGCCGTCTGATCGACGTGGAGGAGGTGACCTCAGACGAGGCGCTCACCGTCAAGCTCGACAACGGCGACATGCAGATCGAGGATGCCTACGTCGGTCTGATCGGCATGACCGAGGAGGAGCGCAAGCCCTTCATCGGCCAGAAGGTCGGCTACAAGACGACGGTCAATATCAACGACCTCTACAAGAACGAGAAGCAGCGCGCCGCCATCCTCAAGGTCAAGGAGGAGGAGCTGGCCGGGGTGAAACCCGAGTTCGAGCTGGAGCTGACGAAGATCCGCCGTTTTGCCGATCCCGAGCTGAACGAGGAGTTCTTCAAGATGGCCTTCCCGGGCGGCGAGGTTGCCGACGAGGCCGCTTTGGACGCCTATTTAGATGCGCAGATTGCCGGCGAGCTGCGCCGCGAGAGCGACTACATGTTCACCCTCAAGCTGCGCAACTACCTGCTGGAGAAGGCCGCGCTGCAGATGCCGGCCGAGTTCCTCAAGCGCTGGCTCTTCGTCATCAACGAGGGCAAGTTCACGATGGAGGATATCGAGAAGGATTTCGACCAGTTCCTCAAGATGTTCACGTGGAACTACCTGCAGAAGCACTTCATCCAGAAGGGCGAGCTGAAGGTGACGGCCGACGAGGCCAAAGCGGAGGCCAAGGCGCTGGCACAGGCCCAGTTCGCCCAGTACGGCATGCCCACCGCTCCCGACGATATGCTGGAGGACTATGCCAAGCGGATCCTGTCGGAGAAGGAGCAGTCGCAGAAGATCTACGAGAAACTCTACGAGGTGAAGGTGGTCGACTACGTCAAGGCGCAGATCACCGTGAAAGAGGAGGCTGTCTCGGCCGACCGTTTCGCCGAACTGGCCAAAGAGCTCTAATCATACGGCGAAGTGACCGAAAGACTCTGCGGGTCCGGTTTTTGCAATCCGGCCTGCGGAGTTTTTCGCTTTTTGCAGAATTTTTCATTCAAAACCGTACGCTATGTCCGAATTTGAAAAATACGCCCGCTTGCAGCAGGGTATCAGCAGTCTGAAACTGCATGATTATCAATCGATCTACGGGTCGTATGTCTCGCCCACGATCATCGAGGAGCGCCAGCTGAACATCGCCACGATGGATGTCTTCTCGCGCTTGATGATGGACCGCATCATCTTCCTCGGCGCCCCGATCTACGACGATGCGGCCAACATTATCCAGGCCCAGTTGCTCTTCCTGGAGTCGGTCGATCCCGAGAAGGATATCCAGATCTATATCAACTCCCCCGGCGGACAGGTCTCTGCCGGCCTGGGAATTTACGACACGATGCAGCTGGTGAACTGCGACGTGGCGACGATCTGTACGGGCATGGCCGCCTCGATGGGTGCCGTGCTGCTGGCGGCGGGTGCTGCGGGCAAACGTTCGGCACTGCCCCATGCGCGGGTGATGATCCACCAGCCGTTGGGCGGTGCGCAGGGTCAGGCTTCGGATATCGAGATCACGGCCCGCGAGATTCTGCGCACGCGCAAGGAGCTTTACGAAATTCTGGCGCACCACTCGGGCGCCCCGATTAAGAAGATCGAGCGCGACGCCGACCGCGACTACTGGCTGTCGGCTGAGGAGGCCCGCGAATACGGCCTGATCGACGACGTGCTCACCAAACGTAACAAGGAATAACGTATTATGGCAAAAAAAGATACGACGGGTTCGCGCCGGGGCGGAGGCGGCAGCGGCGATTGCTGTTCGTTCTGCGGCTCCAAGCGCAACGACGTGGGGGTGCTCTTTCAGGGACTCGACGGTGCCAACATCTGCAACGATTGCATCGAGCGCGGCCACTCCCTGCTGGAACAGGGGCTTATGTCGGAGGAGTCCAAGGAGTCGGGCAGCCGCCTGAAGTTGGAGGATCTGTTGAAACCCGTGCAGCTCAAGGAGCGGCTCGACCAGTATGTCATCGGTCAGGATGCGGCCAAACGCTACCTCTCGGTGGCCGTCTACAACCACTACAAACGGCTGCTTTACGCCGAACACAGGAACGAAGAGGTCGAGATCGACAAGTCGAACGTCGTTCTGGTCGGTCCTACGGGTACGGGCAAGACACTGTTGGCCCGGACGATAGCGCGTCTGTTGAACGTCCCCTTCACGATCGTCGACGCCACGGTGCTGACCGAGGCGGGCTACGTGGGCGAGGATGTCGAATCGATCCTTTCGCGTCTGTTGCAGGTGGCCTCGTACGATGTGAAGGCGGCCGAACGCGGGATTGTCTTCATCGATGAGATCGACAAGATCGCGCGCAAGGGCGACAACCCCTCGATCACGCGCGACGTCTCGGGCGAGGGGGTGCAGCAGGCCCTGCTGAAGATTCTGGAGGGGACGGTGGTCAACGTGCCGCCCCAGGGGGGACGCAAACACCCCGAGCAGAAGTTCATTCAGGTCGACACGCGCAACATCCTGTTTATCTGCGGCGGCGCCTTCGACGGTATCGAGAAGCGGATCGCCCAGCGGCTCAATACCCGCGCCGTAGGTTACGGACGGATCGATATGGACCGCATCGACCGCAAGAATCTGATGCAATACATCACGCCGCAGGATCTCAAATCCTTCGGTCTGATTCCCGAGCTGGTGGGCCGTCTGCCCGTGCTGACTTATATGGAGCCGCTCGGACGCGACGCCCTGCGCTCGATCCTGACCGAACCCAAAAACGCCATCGTCAAGCAGTACAAACAGCTGTTGGAGATGGACGGCGTGGCGCTGGACTTCTCGGACGACGCTTTGGAGTACGTGGTCGACAAGGCCGTCGAGTTCCGGTTGGGTGCGCGCGGTCTGCGGTCGATCTGCGAGGCCATTATGACCGACGTGATGTTCGAGGTTCCCTCGGGCGATCAGCACAAGCTGGTCATTACGCGCGAGTTCGCACAGGAGAAGTTCGAAAAATCGAAATTTTCCTCGTTGCGACAGGTGGGATAACGGGAAAATTTTGCTATTTTTGTAATCCCGTTCCATCCGCTCCTCAACCCGCAGGGCTTTTGGTCTGCCGGGGGCGGTGTCCGGATCTGTCCGGATGCGCCCGGAGTGGGGAGTGAACCTTTCCGATAAAAGCCGAGTGCGGCGACCCTGCCTTTCGGCTGTGACGCGACGGGAAAACGACTGTTGAGAAAACGAATTAAAACTATATAACGATATGCCTTCTGCAACTTCCAAACTTAACCGCGCTGCGGACAACATTCGCATTTTGGCGGCCGCTATGGTCGAAAAAGCCAAATCGGGTCACCCGGGCGGTGCGATGGGCGGCGCTGATTTTATCAACCTGCTTTATGCCGAATTTCTGAATTACGATCCTGCACGGATGGATCATCCCTTCCGCGACCGTCTCTTCCTCGATCCGGGCCATATGTCGCCGATGCTCTATTCGGTGCTGGCGCTGGCCGGTCACTACACCCCGGAGGATCTGCAGCAGTTCCGCCAGTGGGGCAGTGTGACGCCCGGCCACCCCGAAGTGGATGTCCTGCGCGGCGTGGAGAACACCTCCGGTCCGTTGGGTCAGGGTCATGCGATGGCTTTGGGTGCCGCGATTGCCGAGCGCTTTATGGTGGCGCGTTTCGGCGAGTGGATGGCCCACAAGACCTATGCCTATATCTCCGACGGCGCCGTGGAGGAGGAGATCTCGCAGGGCGTGGGCCGCATTGCCGGTCACCTCGGGCTGTCGAATCTGATCATGTATTACGATTCGAACAACATCCAGTTGTCGACGACCGTCGAGGAGGTCGACACCGAGCAGGTCGAGATGAAATACCGCGCGTGGAACTGGAATGTGCTCTGCGTCGACGGTCACGATGTCGAGGCTTTGCGTGCCGCGCTGAAGGCCGCGCAGGCCGAGACCGAGCGTCCGACGCTGATCATCGGCCGCACGGTGATGGGCAAGGGTGCGGTGACGGCCGACGGTTCGTGCTATGAAAACAAGGTCTCGACCCACGGTCAGCCCCTGACGGCGGCCGGTGCCGACTTCCGCGCTACGGTGGCCAACCTCAAGGGCGATCCCGAGAATCCGTTCAAGATCTTTAACGAGAGCCGCGAGATCTATGCCGACCGCGCGATCGAACTCAAGCGCTGGGCCCGCGAGATGGCCCAGACCGAGCAGGCCTGGCGTTCGGCCAACAAGGAACTGGCCCGCAAGTTGGACTACTTCCTCTCGGGTCAGGTTCCCGAAATCGACTGCAACAAGCTGGATATCAAACCCGATGTGGCGACGCGTGCCGCCTCGGCCTCGATGCTGGGCGTCTATGCCGAGCGCATCGAGAATATGATCGTGGCCTCGGCCGACCTCTCGAACTCGGACAAAACGGACGGCTTCCTGAAGAAGACCAAGGCCTTCACGAAGGGCGACTTTACGGGCCGTTTCTTCCAGGCCGGTGTCTCGGAGCTGACGATGGCCTGCGTGATGAACGGCATGGCGCTGCATGGCGGTGTGATACCGGCCTGCGGTACGTTCTTCGTCTTTTCCGACTATATGAAGCCTGCGGTGCGTCTGTCAGCGCTGATGCGCCTGCACGTGATCTATATCTGGACCCACGACTCGTTCCGTGTGGGCGAGGACGGTCCCACGCACCAGCCGGTGGAGCACGAGATGCAGATCCGTCTGATGGAGCACCTGCGCAACCACAGGGGCGAGCGCTCGATGGTGGTTCTGCGTCCCGCCGATGCAGAGGAGACGGTGCGTGCCTGGGGTGTGGCGCTGCGTGAGCACCGTCCCGTGGCGCTGATTCTCTCGCGTCAGAATATCAAGAACCTGCCTACGTTGGGCCCCAGCCGCCGCGAGGAGGCCGCGCAACTGTCGAAGGGTGCCTATGTGGTGGTCGATTCGGCCAAACCCGCCGCAGTTCTGGTGGCGAGCGGTTCGGAGGTCTCGACCCTGGTCGAGGGAGCCGAACTGTTGGCCAAGGACGGCATCAATGTCCGCGTGGTCAGCGTTCCGAGCGAGGGACTCTTCCGCGACCAGCCGCGTTCGTACCAGGAGGCCGTTCTCAAACCCGGTCTGCCCCGCTATGCGATGACTTCGGGGCTGCCCGTGACGATGCAGGGGTTGGTGGGCGAGAATGGCCGGATCCACGGTCTCGACCACTTCGGTTACTCGGCGCCCTACAAGGTGCTGGACGAGAAGTTCGGCTACAACGGCCGTACCGTCTGCGACGAAGTGCGCGAGATGCTCGGCAAATAATTCCTCTTCTTGATAAAACCGACGTAGGGGGCAGGCAAAGCGCTGTCCCCTGCGTCGGTTTTAAGAGGCGTCGGGATCTCTCGTGCGGCGGGTCGAATGTCGTGTCAGTGCACCTCCACCCAGGTTCTGGAGGCGAGTGCCTGCTTCCGCAGGATGTTCTCGACGTAGACGATCGTCTGGCGCAACCCCTCGGCCAGCGGTGTCGCGGGTGCCCAGCCCAACTCCTTGCGGGCGATCGTAAGGTCGGGCATGCGGCTGCGCGAATCGTAACGGCGGGCCTCGATGTGGACGATACGCGAACGGCTGCCCGTCAGTTCGATGATCAGCTCCGCCAATGCGCGGATCGTGATCTCGCGGTCGCTGCCGATGTCGATGGCGCGTTGCGTGCAACCGCCCTCGCAGGTCATCAGCCGCACAAGTGCATCGGCCGCGTCGCCCGCCCAACAGAAGGTCCGCAACTGCTCGCCGCTGCCGTAGATCTGCAGGTCGCGGTTTTGCAGCGCGGCCGAGATCATCCGCATGATGACCCGCTGGTCGCTCAGGTCGCAACTGCTGCCGTAGGTGTTGAAAAGCCGCGCGATCCGCACGTCGACGTCGTACTCCTGACTGTAGGCGTAGTGGATGGCCTCGGCGGTCCGTTTGCCCTCGGCTGTGGCGGTGCGCTCGCTCAGGGTGCGGTCGGCGGCGGGATAGATCTGCGCCGTGGGTGAGTAGACGGCGGCCGACGAGGCGTAGACGACCCGGGCAAACTCCGCGCGGGCGGTTTCCAGGGTGTTGAACGACCCCTCGATATGGAGCCGCAGGGTCTCGACGGGCAGCGTGCGGGCGTAATGCAGCGGGGTGGGGGCGACCAGATTGTAGATGGCCCGGCAGCGGATGTTGTAGGGCACGGTGATGTTGTGACGGATGAAGTGGAAGTTGTCGGCGCCGGCTATTTCGTGCAACAGGGGCGAGGAGGCTATGTCGCGCGTGTCGATGCAATAGACCTCGGCGCCCGTGGGGATAAGCCGGCGGCAGAGGTGCGTTCCGACGAGTCCCACACCTCCCAGAACGACGATGTTTTGTTTCATGGCGGTCTTCTTTTTTCTGCTCACCCTTGCAAGAACACTGCCACCGATCGCACCGCCCGCCGACGGGATAAAACGCTCCGCAAGTTTGGTTTTTCGGCCGATACGCGTTACCTTTGCGGCGATGAACTTTTTCTTGAAATACAAAACGCACTACAAAGCCAATTTGAAGCTGGCTTTTCCCGTGATGCTCACGCAGTTGGGGCAAATTCTGTTGCAGGTGGCCGACAACCTGATGGTCGGACGCTACGGCGCGCAGGACCCGCTGCCGTTGGCCGCCGTGGCGTTCGGCGGTTCGATCTCCTTTATTTTCTTTCTCACGGCCATCGGTCTGGTGCAGGGACTTACCCCGGTCGTCGGCGAACACTTCTCCCGCGGCGAGCATTCGCGTGTGTCGGCTTTCCTGCATAACGGTCTGATAATCTTCGGATTGATGGGTTTTGTCGTGACTGCCGTCGAGTTGGCCGCCGAACCGTTGGCCTACAGTCTGGGTCAGCCCCGCGAGGTAGTTGCCGCCGCAATCCCCTATTACCGGATGATTGCATGGAGTATGATTCCGCTGATGTTCTTTTTCGTGGTGAAGCAGTTCCTGGAGGGTGTGGGCAACACTACCGTGACGATGGTGGTGACGATGGTCTCCAACGTGCTGAATATCCTGCTCAACTGGGTCTTCATCTTCGGCCGTTGCGGTGCCCCGCAGCTGGGTGTCGAGGGTGCCGGTCTGGCAACGCTCCTCGCCCGCTGCACGCTCCCTGTGATGATGGTCGTCTATCTCCTCTATTCGCGCTATCGGCCCTACCTGGCCGGTTTCCGTCTGCGTCTGGTCGGCCCCGACGTGCGCAAACTCCTCCGTGTGGGGCTCCCCATCTCCGCACAGATGTTTCTGGAGACCTCCGCCTTCGTCGGCTCCAGCATCATGATGGGCTGGTTCGACACCGAGAGCATCTCCGCCAACCAGATCGCCCTCACGATCGGCAACTGCTCCTTTATGATGATCCTCTCGGTGAGTGCCGCCGCCACCATCCGCGTCTCCCACTGTTACGGCCTGCGTGATATGACCCGCCTCCCCCTCGCCGCCAAAGCCTCCTATCACCTCTCGCTCGTCTGGACCGCCTTCACCGCCCTCTGCTTCGTCTGCGGACGCCACCTGATCCCCTCCCTCTTTACCGAAAACGAGGAGGTCATCCGCATCACCGGCTCGCTCCTGATCTTCGCTGCACTCTACCAGCTCTCCGACGGAGTGCAAAACGTCTCCGTCGGCATCCTGCGCGGCATCCAGGATGTCAAGGTCATCATGCCCATCGCCTTCGTCGCCTACTGGATCTTCAACCTCCCCATAGGCTACCTCTTCGCCTTCATCCTCGGCATGGGCCCCTCCGGCATCTTCCTCGGCTACTCCTTCGGCCTCTCCGCCGCCGCAATACTGATGATCCTCCGCATCCGCAGCTCCTTCCGCAGGTTGCGCGAATGTTGGCTGTAAAGGCCTTCAGGATACGCGTCTACACACGACTGTCCTCCTTGGGCCCGACCACGGGCCCAAGGAGGACAGTCGTGTGCAGATCTGTATCCTGAAGTCCGTTACAACTTACAGTCCCGGGACCTGCAGACGAACCACGGGTTTCGGAGGTCCTCTTTGTTGTAGCGGAGGGGGGAGCTGTTGGGGAGGGCTTCGGTGTGGCCGCCGGCTTCGGCGAGGATCAGTTCGCCGGCGGCGGTATCCCATTCGTAGGTATGGCTGGTGCGGACGTAGTAGTCGACGTCGCCTTCGGCCAGGAGGCAGAATTTGTAGGAGCTGCCTTGTTCGACGACTTCGAGGTCGGGGTGGCTGTGGCGCAGGTCGGCGATATGTTCGGCGGTCTCGGGGGTTTGGTGGGAGCGGGACACGGCCACGCGCAGCGGACGGGCGGGGCGTGGTTCGCCGGGGAGGCGGCGGGCATCGCGGAGGATCTCGTCGTAGGAGTAGCGGGCGTCGGCGTCGGGCCGGATGCCCTCTTTGCGGTAGGCGCCGCGGCCGCGCAGGGCGAAGTAGAGCCGGCCGATGTAGGGGACGTAGACGACGGAGGCGATGCTGACGTTGTTCTCCATCAGGGCGATGTTGACCGTGAATTCGTTGTTGCCCTTGATAAACTCCACGGTGCCGTCGAGCGGGTCGACCAGCCAGAAGAGTTCCCAGTTGCGCCGTTCCTCATAGCCCATTTCGCGTCCCTCCTCGCTGAATACGGGGATGCGTGTGGGACCCAGATATTCGCGGATGGTTTTGTGTGCCAGACGGTCGGCCACGGTGATAGGCGAGCGGTCGCTTTTGAGGGTTACGTCGTAGTCGTCGCGTTGTTTGTAGACGGTCATGATGGCTGCTCCGGCACGCACGGCGGCGTTGAATACTTCGGTGAGCAGGTATTGTATGATCTGTTCGCTCGGCATAGTCTGTAGGGTTTGAATGGTGGGGTTCATAAATTACGGAGTTAAAGTTAGTGAAAATTTATGAGATAGTAAAATTTCTCGCGGCAATTTTTCGTTTCTTGCGGTGCAGTGTCTGCCGACCCTTGCTGCCGGTTCCGGCTGCCGGGCTGACAAACGGTGCGGCGGTGTGGACGACGGCCCAGAAATAGAGGACGGTGAGGAGCATCGCCACGATCGTCCACCAGCCCAGTGCGAGCGCCGTCAGTGTGGCTGCGGTCACCATCGGCAATGCCACCCGGTGCCAGGGCCTGCGGGAGCGTCGTGCCTCGGGAAGATAGATGAGCGCTTCGTAGAGTGTCGCCCTGTGCCGCCGCGGTATGCCGGTGGTGAAGGGACCTCCGAAGCCGCCCGAGCGGACGACCTTTTCGCGGGCCACCAGCATCGAGGGGGAGCCGACGGGCAGGTGCAGCAGCTCTGTCGGCTCCTCGCGGCGTCCGATTTCCACGGCCAGCCGTTCGATGGCATGGGGCCGGAGCCGCTGACCCGCGCCGAGGGGCAGCAGATACTCGAAGGCGGCGACCCCCACAGCCGTATTGTAGTCGTCGACGGGCCGCGAGCGTTCGCGGTCGACCACCACCAGGCGCCGGAAACTGCGGTTGCGACTCCGGTAGAGTCCGCGCACCCCCTCGGTCGGCAACTCGGTCGAGGGGCGGTAGTCGACACGGAAGAGGCGGTAATCGGCAACCAGCCGGCGCAGCAACTCGCCCCGCCGTTCGCCGTCGATCACCAGGACCACCTCGAAACACGGGTACTCCGTATCGAGCAGGTTGATGATCTGCTGCTCGTCCGCCGGGTCGGCGCACACGACCGACAATCCCACGCCGCCGCCTGTCTCGCACAACAGATGGTGGTGCGTGGCGAAGAGCCGCCGCACGTGTTCGCCGTGGAGCATCCGCCACGTCATCCGTCCCGCATGGAGCGCCACCGCGGCCGATAACAAGAGTATAAACCAGTCTGTCAAGTACATACGATGGTCCTTTTATAGGTGTCTGTGAGGCTGCGGAAATAGGGCATCTCCTCTTCGCTGAACAGCTCGCGCAGGGCTGCCGCCGCATAGCCCTCGCGGGCGATAAAACGCAGGAGCCGTTTGCGTTCGGCCGCCGTCATCCGTCCGAACCGGCCCCGGACGGCAGCCCCCGTCAGCGGCCGGTGGAGCGAAGCCAGGGCATAGAGTGCTTCCGCTCCCGTCCGCTCCGATGTCGCCTCGGCCGCCAAGGTCCGCAACTGCGGCGCAGCCTCGATAATCCCGAACTGTCTTATGATCATCATGCCCAGCATCTGCAGATTCTCCTGCGCGGTGTTCAGCAACGGTTCGTGTGCGATCGGCAGCCGTCCGCGCCGCAGCAGCCCGATCACCTCCGACAGTTCGAAGGCCGTCAGCCGGTCGGGATAGTCGCCCAGGCGCCGCAATGTCGCCGTCGGCTCGGCCGCCAGTTGTGCCAGCAGCGCATAGAACCGCACCTCGCGCCGTCCCGACCGCACATACCGTTCGAGTTTCGCCGCTACCTCCGGCTCTGTCGGCAGCTCCGCGAGCGCCTGCAACAGCCGCGCCCGCCTGATTCCGCGGCTGCGTCCGATCATCCGCATCAGCTGCCTGTCCAGTCCGTAGACCTTCACCAATCGCCGCAGCGCCTCGTCGTCCACGCACGTGGTCGCCGCCATCCGGGCGATCACCGCCGCCAGCAGCCGCCGTCCTCTCCGTCGCGCGATCATCGGGTACATCGGAAACCCCACGCTTCCGCCCGCTAACCATTGCATCGTGATGGTCAGGTATTTGCGTCCCGTCGGGATCCTCCATCGCCGTTCCCGGCGCTGCGTGACGAGGTATCCTGCCGTGAAAAGCAGTGTCAGCAGCAACGCTATGGAGACCATAAGGCAATAGCCCATCGTGATGGCATGATTCATCGTTCCGTCGCCGTTATTTCCTGTCGGATCTTGTTGCGTAGCCGCTCCAGACTGATCGGCAGGGTCAGATATTGGTCCACTCCCTGCTCCAGCAGGCTCAGCACGATCTGTTCCGACTGTTGCCACGAGAGTACATAGACCCGCGGCCGCTTCAGCCCCCGCGGCCGGATCGTCTCCACACCTCCGCAACGGCACAGCAACGACCCCGCCATAAGCAACAGCACCAAATCATACCGCCCGCTCCTGCACGCCGCCGCGGCCCGCTCCAGCGACCGCTCGCTGTACAGCCGAACCTCCAGGTCCTCCAACGCCGCCATAAGCAGGTCCGCAAGGAACTCATCGTCCGATATAATCAATATCCTGCGCATCTTCTTCCCGTTTTATCGCCTCCCCCTCCCACCGAAAAGTGTGCCACGCCGCCCGCCGTGACCCCCGTACCCATAAAGACGACCGCGCGGGGTACGGTCGGGACGGCTGCTGTTTGATGATGTGTAACGACAGCGACTGTCCTCCTTGGGCCCGTGGTCGGGCCCAGCCGGACGGGCGAACCCGAAC
>CAZHMX010000038.1:0-16521 GCA_964533725.1 uncultured Alistipes sp.
GGAGCGCCGCGCGGCAAGGGGCGGGGTCCTATCCCGCCCCGACGAGCGCAGTCGCAGGATAGGCGGTCAATAGGCGCTCTCTTCCTCCTCTTCGTCGTCGAAAAAGATGTTGTCCATCAGCGAGTCGATATCGCGGCGCTCTTTTTTCGTCGGGCGGCCGGTACCGCGGTCGCGTGCCACGAAGATCGTTTCACGCGGGATATGCAGCTTCTGCGTCTCGCTCTCGGGGGTCAGGTCGATGCAGTAGAGCGGTACGTTTTTGGCCGGCTGCCGACTCGATACCAGGTCCGTCACCTTGTAGGTGTTGGTCATCAGCGGACGGCGCACCGCCACCACATCCCCTATGCGCACCTCGCGCGAGGGCTTTACGGTCGACCCGTTCACCGTCACCTTGTTGTTGCGGATCGCCTCGGCGGCATCGCTCCGCGTCTTGAAGACGCGCACCGCCCACAGGTATTTGTCTAATCGGATCTCCTCTCCCATAACGCTTACTTGCTGAATTCCAGTCCTACGGACATCTTGTCGAAGTTCTGCAGGAGCGTTGTCGCGCTGTTCGAGGGCAGTGCCGACCCGACGGTCTTGAGCAGCGACACCAACTTGTCGGCCGGAAAGAGCAACTGCAGATTCGTCCCGTCTAGATAGACCTGTCCCGTGAACTCGGTCAGCGACGAGGAGCCGAATTTCAGTACGACCTGGTGGCTGTCGGGTGCATATTCATAGGTGCCTTTCTTGCTCTTCTGGCCCACGCGCACCTCCACGTTGTTCTCCTTGTCGAAGACGAAGGTGCAGGCGCCGGGTTTGATGCCGACCTTGCGGAGCATCGTCTCCAGTTTCTCCTCCATCTTGCTCTGCAATACGGCGCCGCCTAATGCGGCACCCACGCCGTCACCGCCGATCTTGACTCCCGGGCGGGCATATTGCCACTCGCCGACCAAAGCATATTCGGTCAGTTTGCCGCCCGTGGCTTTGTCGATGGCGTCGGAGGCCAGTCCCTTGAGGGCGTCCAGAATGTTTTGTGCCGAGGCGGTCGAGGCCGCAACAGCCAACAGCAGGGTGAATAGAATCTTTTTCATTAGGGTCTCTGTTTCGTGTTATTTTTCGTAAATGGATTCCGCCTTCGGGCGGTCGTGCGAATTTTCCTCGTTCTGCCGGCTGACACTCAGCATCATTCCCATCGCCACGGCCGTCATCAGTGCCGACGAACCGCCGTGCGAGATCAGCGGCAGGGTCTGTCCCGTCTCGGGGAGCAGATTCAGCGTCACGAAGATATGCAGCAACGCCTGTGTGGTGATCATCAATCCCAGCCCCAGGGTCAGCAGCCCCGGGAAAGCCGTGCCGCACCGCCCGAAGATCAGGATGGCGCGGAAAAAGATCCACAGATAGAGCATCAGCAGCAAAATACCCATCACCAAACCGTACTCCTCGACAAAAAAGGCATAGGCATAGTCGCTTTCGGGGTGGATCATCTCGACGCGCACCTCGCTCTGCCCGGCCCCTTTGCCCGTCAGACCGCCGTTGTGGATGGCGACCATGGCGCGCTCCGTGTCGGACAGTTCGTCGGCGCGGATCTTCGTGCGGTCCTCGGTCCATACGGCCTTCCAGGTGCTCATGCGTCCGCCTGCGGTGTCGCTGCGCCCCAGGCCCATGAGATAGACCGATCCGCCCGCAAGGGCCACGATGCCGAGCAGTTTGAGCAGTTCGCGCATCGGGACGCGGCCGATGAGCATCATCACCCACGACACGCCGAAGACCAGCAGCGTCGACGACATGTGGGCCGGAAAGATCACCAGGCACGACAGCACGACGGGCATCAGGATCGGCATCGTCCCCTCCCGCCAGATCTTGCGCTGTTCGGGATTCTTCCACTTCGAGGGGTTCAGCGAGGGGATGATCCGCATTTTGTCCATCATCTTCTGGCGTCCCGCCAGCTGACGGGCCAGCAGCATCACGGTGGCCACCTTCAGCGCCTCGGAGGGCTGGAACGTGAAACCGAAGATCGGGATCCAGCGGGCGGCGCCGTTGGTGCGGTTGCCGATGAAGTAGACCAGCACGGTGAAGCCCAGAAAGAAGAGCCAGCTGCGGAAGGCCCAGCGGTTGTAGCGGCGGCTGTTGATGCGGTGGGTCACCAGCAGCGCTACGGCCGAGACTCCGAGGACGAAGAGCTGGTCGCGCAGGTATTTGGTGGTCGAACGCACCGACCAGGCGTCGTAGGCCATCTTGGCCGTCGACGAATAGACCACCAGCACCGAGATCACGGCCAGCGTGGCGATGGTGATCCACAGCACTTTGTCGCCTCGAAAGATTCGGGCGAGTCCGGTCGGTTCCGTGGGATTTTGCGGGGTGGCCATGGCGGGGTGTTACGATTTGCAGAGGTGTTCCCTGACCCAGGCGCGGAACCGGTTGCCGCGGTCGACGTAGCTCTTGAAGAGGTCGAACGAGGCGCAGGCGGGCGACAGCAGCACGGCGTCTCCCGCACGGGCGGCACGCCGGCAGGCCTCCATCGCTTCGTCGAGCGAGGCCGTGCTGACAACCTCGGGGACGATCCCCGTAAAATGGTCGACCAGTTTGCGGTTGTCGACCCCCATGCAGACCAACGTGCGGACTTTCTCGCGGGCGAAATCGTCCAACGGGGCGTAGTCGTTGCCCTTGTCCGTGCCGCCGGCGATCCACACCAGGGGGCGTTTCATCCCCTCGAGCGCATACCACACCGAGTCGACGTTGGTGGCCTTCGAGTCGTTGATCCACAGCACACCGTCCACCTCGGCCACCGGTTCGAGCCGGTTTTCGATCGGGGCGAAGTCATAGAGCGTGCGGCGAATGCGTGCGGGTGCCACGCCGGCGGCCAGGGCGGCCAAAGCGGCGGCCATGGCGTTGTAGGCGTTGTGCAGGCCGTGAATCTGCATCTTCGCGGTGTCGATATCGACGTGACGGTCTCCTGCAACGGCCCGGAACCGGCCGTCGGACTCCAGATAGGCGTCGCCCGCCGCGCTGGCCACGGCCGTGTGGGCCATAAAGGGCAGCTGTTTCATCCGCAGGTCGTACTTCGGCAGTTCGGCGGCGATGACGGGATCGTCGGCCGAATAGATGAACCAGTTGCGCGAATGCTGGTTTTGCGTGATGCGCATTTTGGAGTCGACGTAGTTCTGGAAACAGTGGTCGTAGCGGTCCAGATGGTCGGGCGTGATGTTCATCAAAACGCTGATGTCGGCGCGGAAACGCTCCATGCCGTCCAGTTGGAACGAACTGATCTCCAGAACGTACCAGTCGTAATCGCCCGTGGCGACCGACCAGGCGAAACTTTCGCCGATGTTGCCGCCGAGCGCCACGTTGTAACCCGCGTCGCGCAGGATGGCATAGATCAGCGAGGTCGTGGTGGTCTTGCCGTTCGACCCCGTGATGCAGATCGTGCGGGCCTTGCCCGTGTAGCGTCCCGCGAATTCGATCTCGGAGATGACGGGGATGCCGCGTTCGCGGATTTTCCGCACGATGGGGGCCGTGTCGGGAATGCCCGGCGATTTGACTACCTCGTCGGCCTGGAGGATCCGCTCTTCGGTGTGGCCTCCCTCTTCGTAGGGGATCTCCCATTCGTCCAGCACCTTGCGGTATTTTTCGGCCAATGTTCCAGCGTCGGAGAGGAAGGTCTGGAACCCCCTCTTTTTGGCCAGCACGGCCGAGCCGTAACCGCTGATTCCGCCGCCGAGGATGACGATGTTTTTTTTCATGGTTATCGGATTTTAAGGGTTGCCAGAGTGACGGCCGCCAGCAGCAGCGCGACGATCCAGAAACGGATGGCGAGCTGACTTTCGGGGAACCCGCTCTTCTGGTAGTGGTGGTGGAGGGGTGCCATCTTGAAGATGCGCCGCCCGGCCCCGCGGTATATCCGGGTGTACTTGAAGTAGTAGGTCTGCAACAGCGACGAGGCGCTTTCGACGAGGAATATACCGCACAGCAGCGGCAGCAGCAGCTCTTTGCGGATGCAGAGGGCGAAGACCGCAATCGCGCCGCCGATCATCAGCGAGCCTGTGTCGCCCATGAAGATCAGGGCCGGCTTGCCGTTGTACCACAGAAAGCCGATCAAAGCGCCGGCCATGGCGGCGGCGTAGATCAACAGCTCGCCCGCACCCGGGATGTACATGATGTTGAGGAAGTCGGCATAGATGATGTGTCCCGAGAGGTAGGCCAGTATGCCCAGCACCGCCACGATCGGGGTCGATACCCCCGTCACCAAACCGTCCATGCCGTCCGTGAGGTTGGCGCCGTTCGATACGGCCGTCACCACGAAGATGGCCACTAAGACGTAGAGGATCCACGTGAGCGCCGTCTCGCGGCCGGCGGTCAGCCATTTGTAGTCGAATTCGTTGTTCTTGACGAAGGGGATGGTGGTCTGGGTGGTCTTGATGGGGTCGGGGCTCAGGATGGTCTGGGTGCGGGTCTCGGTCACCTCGCTGCCTTCGTCGTCGTTGTAGACGATGGTCTGGGGGATGGTGACCTTCTCACGGACGACCGTCTGCGGCGAGAACCACATCACCAGGCCGACGATCAGGCCCAGGCCCACCTGGCCGATGATCTTGAAACGGGGTTTCAGCCCCTCCTTCTTGTGACGGAATACCTTGATGTGGTCGTCCAGGCCGCCGATCAGACCCATCCACAGGGTCGATACGATCATCAGCAGTACATAGTGGTTGTCCAGGCGGCCGAAGAGCAGGGTAGGGAGCAGGATGGCCGCGATGATGATGATGCCGCCCATCGTCGGGGTTCCCTTTTTGCGTTCTTCGTCCTCAAGGCCGAGTTGGCGGATCTCCTCGCCGATCTGTTTGCGTTTGAGGAAGGCGATGATGTGTTTGCCGGCGAAGATCGTGAAGACCAGGGCCACGATGAACGCCGCCGCCGCGCGGAACGAAATGTACTGAAACATACCCGATCCCGGGATGTCGCAGAGGCTTTCGAGTGATTTGATAAGATGATACAGCATATCGGTTTCTGTCTTTTTTCAGTGGGTTAGTTTTTTTGATGGAAGAGCGCGAAGGCGGCGCGGACCTCCTCGTGGTCGTCGAAGTGGCGGCGCTCCGTGCCGATGATCTGGTAATCTTCGTGGCCCTTGCCGGCGATCAGGATGATATCGCCCGGGCGGGCCGTCATGGCGGCGGTGCGGATGGCCTCGCGGCGGTCGGTCTGACGCAGGTAGCGGTCCGTGGGGGAGATGCCGGCCACCATCTGGTCGATGATGGCATCGGGATCCTCGTTGCGCGGGTTGTCGGAGGTGAAGATGGCCGTCGAGGCGTAACGCACGGCGATGCGGGCCATCTCGGGACGTTTCGTACGGTCGCGGTTGCCGCCGCAGCCGCAGACGACGAGCAGCTGCTGTCCGGGACGGCGCAACTCGCCGATGGTCTCCAGCACGTTCTCCAGCGCGTCGGGCGTGTGGGCGTAGTCGACCACCGCCACCGTGCCGTCGTCGGCCGTGAGGGTCTCGAAGCGTCCGTTCACGGCCTGCAACAGACTCAACACGGGCAGAATCGTCTCGCGCTCCTCGCCTAAAAGCCGCGCCGCGCCGTAGATCCCCGCGATGTTCGAGGCGTTGAAACGTCCCGTCAGGCGCACCCAGACATCGGCGCCGTCCAACCGGAGCTCCATTCCGTCGATGTGCGTTTCGATGATCCGGCAGTGGAAGTCGGTCGCCGTGCGCAACGAGAATCCGCAGACCCGTGCGCGGGTGTTCTGCACCATCACGCGACCGTTGCGGTCATCCAGATTCACCAGCGCGAAGGCCTCTTTGGGGAGGGCGTCGAAGAAGGCCTTCTTGGCCTCGATATAGGCGGCGAAGGTCTTGTGATAGTCTAAATGGTCGTGGGTGATGTTGGTGAAGATGCCGCCCGCAAAATGCAGTGAGGCAATGCGTTGCTGTACGATGGCGTGCGACGAGACCTCCATGAAGCAGTATTCGCAGCCCGCATCGGCCATTTCGCGCATCAGGGCGTTGAGCCGCAGGACGTCGGGGGTGGTGTGGGTCGAGGGGATCTCCCGGTCGCCCACGCGGTAGACCACCGTCGAGATCAGCCCCGCCTTGTGGCCCAGGGCACAGAAGAGGTCGTGCAACAGCGTGGCGGTGGTGGTTTTGCCGTTGGTCCCCGTCACGCCCACTAACCGCAGCTGTCGGCTCGGATCGCCGTAATAGCGGGCGGCCATCCGGCCCATCGCGCGGTTCGTGTCTTCGACCACCACATAGCAGCATGCGGGGTCGGGCTGTTCGGGCAGCCGTTCGCAGACCACGCAAGCCGCACCCGAAGCCACCGCCGCGGGGATGTAGTCGTGTCCGTCGCGCTCGGTTCCCACCACGGCGAAGAAACACCACCCCGGCCCGACGGCCCTCGAGTCGTAGGTCAGCCCCTCGATCGTGCGTTCGGCCGGACCGGCCACTTGCAGCGACGGGAGGTTTTCGATCAATCTATTGAGTCGTTTTTCAATCATATATTGTCTGTCTTGTCGAATCTGTCGTTCGGTTTCTGTTTTGTACGGTTTGTTTTTCGGGTCGATGCGGCTATTTCAACGTTAAAGCCGCCGTTTGTCCGCGTTGCAGTGCGGTTCCGGGGGCGATGGACTGGCGGACGACGGCGCCGCGACCCTCGATCACGACCTTCAGGCCGCGACTCTCCAGCAGGAACAGGGCATCCTTAAGCCCCATACCCCGCACATCGGGCATCCGGTCGGACGGAATCTCCGTCGCGTCGATCTTTGCGCAGTCGAGCGAATCCATGCGGACGCGGCCCCAGCCGTTGCGGGCGCCGCGTTCGACTTTTCGGGCCACCTCGCCGGCCACCTGGCGCAACTGTTCCACATCGCCGCCCTTGATCTGACGGGGGTAGCGGCGGGCGTTGCCGCGCGTGTGCTCGATCACCGAAAAACGGTCGGTCGAGTGGTTGTAGAGATATCCCGCGACCTCCTTCACCACGGGACCCGCCAGCCCCGCACCGTAATAGGTCGTGCCGAAACCGCGCCGCGTGAAGAGCGACGTGAGGATCGTGTATTGGGGGCGGTCGGCGGGCAGATAGGCCACCATCGTACCCAGATAGTACCCGTCGGCATAGTGGATGTTGCCCTGTGCGAATTTGGCCGTGCCGGTCTTGACCCCCGCCGTAACGCGCGTCGTGTCGCCGAAATAGGCCTTGGCCGTACCCGTACGGCCCACCTCCTCCAGACATTCGCGCACCTTGCGCAGGCTCTCCTTCGAGCAGATCCGGTCGACGCGCACTTGCGGAGGATTCTTCTTCAGCACCTCCCGCCCGCGGCGTATCTCGCTGATCAGTCGCGGCTGCATCATCCGGCCGCCGTTGGCCACGGCGTTGTAGAGCGTCAGGACCTGCAACGGCGTGAGTTCCACCGCATAACCGTAACCCATGTTGGGCAGGGTGACATGCGGATACCAGATTTTCGACCCGGGTTCGGGCACGATGGGCAACTTCTCGCCGAAGGCCTCGAAACCGACCGGTTCGTGCAGCCGGAGGTGTTTGAGGAACTCCACATAGCGTTGCGGCTCCTCCTTGTAGGCCTCATAGACGGCCCGTGCGAAGAAGACATTGAGCGACTGGGCTGTGGCGGTCTTGAGATCCACCTCGTGGAACCCTCCGTGCGAATCCTGCACCTTGGCCCGTCCGACCATCACCGGTGCGCCGTTGCCCGTGTCGTAGGTGAGCGAGAGATCGCTCCCGCGTTCCTCGATCAGGGCCAGTAGCGCGGCTAATTTCAGCGTCGACCCCGGCTCCATCCGCCGGCCGATGGCATAGTTCTCGCGTTCGGTGTAACGGCTCTCGGGGTTCTGCGCATTGCGGCCCAGGTTGACCATCGCCAGCAGGTCGCCCGTCGCGCACTCCATCACCAGCGTGGTTCCCCACACCGCATGTTGCTGTTCCAGCTGCCGCAGCAGCGCGCGCGAGGCGACATCCTGCACCTCGGGATCCAGCGTGGTGACGACATCCCAACCCGCTTCGGGTTCGATATTGCGGTCGTCGTCGGGGACGCGTCCCGCGAAACCGCGGGCGATGCGCCGCCGCACGTATCGGCCGTTTTTGCCCTCCAGCGTGTCGCGGAAGACATATTCGATGCCGTAGTTGTTGCTGTTGTCCTTCAGACCGGTGGTGCGCAGACCGATCGTGCGGCGTGCCAGCTCGCCCTGCGGATAGATCCGCCGGTCCAGCTTGTCGAGCAGGCTGACCATCCCCATGCGGCCGTTCAGAACGGGCCATTTCGACAGTTCCTGCCACTCGGCATAGTCGATCTCGCGCGGCAGAATGTTCACGGCGCGGTGTTCGCGCAGCGTGTCGTAGACGAGTACCGTCCGCTGCGGTGCCCCCGTCAGCCGATCGAGCCACCGCACCCAGAAACTTACCGTCGAATCGGCCACACGGCGCGGGTTCGACAGCCGGTACTGCCTGCGGTGCTCGGCCTTGAACCATTCGGCATATTTCGCCGCGGGCCGGTCCTTGAAGTATTCGGCCAACAGCTTGGAAAGCGTATCGACCTGGGTATTGAAGAGTTTTAGCGAATCGAATCCCGGTGCCGAGAAGTCGACCAGCACCCGGTAGCGGAAGATCGAGGTGGCCAGCGGTTCGCCGTTGCGGGCCAGGATGCTGCCCCGGCGGGCGTAGGCGGTGTCGATACGCGTGATGCGCTGTTCGATGCGGTCGGCATTCACGGCGATCTCGTGCGAGAAGAACTGCACATAAATCATCCGCACCAGAATCACCACGGCAAAGAGGATGAAGGTGATGTAGAGCGTGTGGACGCGCAGCAGAATATCCTTCTTGATGGGCGAGTGGTTCTCTTGTCCGTTGGGCTCTTTCATGACTAATCCTGGATGATATGGCCCGGGGTCTGGGGATCCCGAAGCGGTATGTTGCGCTCTTGGAGGCGTTGCAGAATGGCCGAATGGGTGGTGCGGCTGTATCGCTGCTCTTGCAAACGGATGGCCCGTTCGCGCAGGAGCTGCACCTCGCGTTCGCGCCGCGAGTACTTCATGTCGAGTCCCAGGGCGCAGAACATCACGATGATGCTCAGCAGAAAGACGCCGGCGATGATCAGCGGATAACGGAAGTGTTCCGAGATCCACTCGCGACCGATCACGCCGCCCGACAGCAACCCCCGCAGAAGACTGCGCGACCGTTTGCGTTCGCGCTCCTCGGCGGCCTGGCGTTCGGCCTCCTCGAGGGCTTCGCGCTCGGCGTCGGCCTCCATGTCGGCATCGGCCTCGCCGCTGCGGATGCGACGCACCTCACGCCGTACGCGGCGGTCGATCTCGTCGGCCAGACGCTCCTCCTCGGCCCGCTGTTCGCGCTGAGGGTCCAGATCGGTGTCCTGATACATGGTGCGTTAACGTTTTGCGGCTGCGCGCAGTTTGGCCGAACGCGAACGCGGATTGCGTTCCAGCTCCTCCTCCGACGGCGTGATCGAGTGGCGCCGCACCAGATTGAACGGCACCTGCGGCACCCCGAAAAAGTCCTTCTCGATCTTGCCCGTGAGATTGCCGCTGCGCATGAAATTCTTCACCGCGCGGTCCTCGAGCGAGTGATAGGAGATGACGACCAGCCGTCCGCCCGGCCGCAGTACTTTGAGACTCTGTTCCAGGGCCATATGCAGGGCCTCCATCTCGCCGTTGACCTCGATGCGGATGGCCTGGAAGACCTTCGTCAGGAATTTGGCCCCCTCCTTGGCTGGCGTGCAGGGTTGCAGCGCCTCGACCAGATCGCGGGTCGTCTCGATGGGACGCACGGCGCGGGCGCGTTCCAAACACGACGCCACCTTCCACGGCGTGTCGATCTCGCCGTATTCGCCCAAAAGGGCGGTCAGCCGGTGGCGGTCGGCGAGGTTGACCACCTCCTTGGCCGTGCGGTGTGCCCGGCGGTTCATCCGCATATCCAGCGGTGCCGCGTTTTTGAACGAGAACCCGCGCTCGGCTACGTCGAAATGGTGCGACGAGACCCCCAGATCGGCCAATATGCCGTCCACCTGTTCCACGCCGCGCAACCGCAGCGCACCGCGCAGAAACCTGAAGTTCGAGGCCACGAAGTGGAACCGCGGGTCGTCGGGGCAGTTCTCCTTGGCGTCGGCGTCCTGGTCGAAGCTGTACAGCCGTCCCCGCTCGCCCAGTTTCTCGAGTATGCGGCGCGAGTGGCCGCCCCCGCCGAAGGTAAGATCGACGTAGCAACCATCGGGTTGAATATCAAGTAGTTCGATCGACTCCTCGAGGAGTACGGGGGTATGATAGACGGGCATAGTGTTCACAAAAGTCAATATTCCATACAAAGGTAGTGAAAATCCGACGTATTTTTGTTACTTTTGTGTGGAATTATTTTTTTGTTATGGAGATTCCCCGCATAGATGTGGCCGCGACGCTGGCGGCCAAGGCTCCGCGAGCCGCCCGCTGGATTCCGCGTCCGGTGGTCGAGTGGCTGCGCCGCACGGTGCATGAAGGCCAGATGAACGAAATACTGGAACGGACGTGGCAGCTGCCGCCGGCCGAGTTTATCCGCGCGTTTTTCGACTGCATGCGGATCTCGTTCGGCACCGAGGGCCTCGACCGGCTGGATCCCGCGGGCCGTTACCTCTTCGCCTCGAACCACCCCTTCGGCGGGATGGACGGGATGATGCTGGCCGACCGGCTGATCGACCGTTTCGGCGATGTGCGCGTGGTGGTGAATGATATCCTGATGGCGGTCCGGCCCCTGCAGCCCTTGTGGCTTCCGGTCAACAAGCACGGTGCGCAGAATGCCGGCTATGCCCGCCGTTACGACGAGGCATTCCGTTCGCCGCTGCCCGTGCTGACCTTCCCCGCGGGGCTGTGTTCGCGCCGTAAGGGGGGCTGCGTCCGCGATCTGGAGTGGAAATCGAACTTTGTCAAACAGGCCCACCGCACCGGCCGCTCCGTGGTTCCCGTCTTTGTCGAGGGCGAGTTGTCGAACTTCTTCTATCGGCTGTCGAATGTCCGTAGCGCGCTGGGCATCAAATTCAATATCGAAATGCTGTGGTTGGTGGACGAGATGTTCCGGCAGCGGGGCCGTCACTTTACGCTGCGTTTCGGTACCCCCATCCCGCCCGAACAGCTGCTTGCCCAAGGATCCCGCCGCGAACAGACGGCCTATATCCGCCGGCAGGTCTATGCCCTGGCGCCTTGATCTGGTCCCTCTGCGGCTCCGGTGTTACCGCAGGATGATATAGGGCTCGCGCGGAATATAGGAACCTTCGGGCAGGTGGACGCGGAGGACGTGTTCGCTGGCTACGGGGGTGCCCCTGCGTGTGGCAGGCTGCCAGAGGGGAACCTTCTCGAGTGCCTTCAGAACGCGGCGGCGGAAACGTTTGTCGGTGGATTCGAGTTCCGCGCCGAGGGTGATCGTGCCGTCCGCATTGACCGTAAAGCGCGTGACAAAACGGGCGGGCGTATCGTCTGCACCCCATCCGGTCTGCGCCGCCACCCAGTGGCCGAAGTCCATGCCGCCGGCATTGAAACGGGCGGCGACATCATAACGCAACGTGATGATCATCACTCCGTTATTGGCCTGCGGCCCGTATTTCTCGACCGTTTCCTCGTCTGCGGGCAACATCTCCACGTGTTCGATATTGGCGGGCGGTATGGAGTGGATCTCGGTGCGGATCTCGCCGTTGACGATGTAGACGGGTTCGGGCTGCTGTGCCTCGGCGCATAACGCCGAACAGAGCAGCCCGAAGAGTATGGCCAAGGTCTGTTTCATCGCCTATTCGAGGATGAATTTGGCCTGCACTTCGTGTTCGATGCGGATCAAACGGAACTCGGGAACCTCGCGTTCGAACTCCTCTTCAATGCCGGCGGCGTCCGCCATTTGGGTGGTGGCGAATTCGACCACGTTGTTGCGGAACATGCGCGAGGGGCGGCTGTAGTCGACGATCGTCACGCACCGGCCGGCCTGCTGTCCGATGGCTTCGGCCAGCACGCGGGCCGAGGCCCGGGCGTCGCGGATGGCTTCGGCGCGCACCTCCTGCTGCAGCTCCTTGATGCGCGAGCAGGTGACGCTCTGGATCGAGACGTTCGAGATACCCAACGCGGTCAGGGCATCGGTCACGCGGGCCACCTGTTCGGCCGACGAGAGCTTGAGCTGGTATTTGGCGCGGGCCAGCGAGGTCTTGCGCTTGAAAAACTCGCTCGACATATTGGCCATCCGGAGATCCTCCTTGACGTTGATATCCATCTTCCTAAGCTCGGCAATCATCTTGCGCTCCTGCTCCTCGACGGAGGATCTCCCCTTGCTGTCCTTCTCGTCGATGAGGATCGAGAGATAGAATTCGTCGGGCGCGACCTCTTTTTCGGCGTGGCCGTTGACTTGGATATAACTCGGATAGGCCTCCGTCTGTTGTGCGGCGGCGGGCAGCAGCCACAGCGCGGCTGCCAGGACCAAAAAGATTTTTTTCATGGCATTCTCGGTTTTTCTGTTTATCTGTACAACGCACCGCGGGGACTTTTTATTGTCCTCGCGGTGCATTTTTGCCGGAATCGCGGGTCGATCCCGGGTCCCTTTCGGATCCGTTCTCTGCGCGACCCTTGGCATCCGCGCGGTTGCATGGCCCGCGTCACCCTCGGGGTTACCTCCCCCGGGCTATTTCTCCAGGGCCAGTTCCAGCACCTCCTCGTTGGTGCGGACGTAGTGGAACGTCAGCCCCTCGATGTATTCGGCCTTGATCTCGGAGATATCCTTGCGGTTCTCTTCCGAGAGGATCAGGTCGGTGATGCCGGCGCGCTTGGCGGCCAGAATCTTCTCGCGCACGCCGCCGACGGGGGTCACACGGCCGCGCAGGGTGGTCTCGCCCGTCATGGCGATGCGCTCCCTGACGCGACGTCCCGTGTAGGTCGAGGCGATCGAGGTGACCATCGTGATGCCGGCCGACGGACCGTCCTTCGGGATGGCGCCCTCGGGAACGTGGATGTTCAGGTCGTGTTTTTCGAACATCGCGGGATCGATTCCGAGCTCCCGGTGGTGGGCCATCACCCATTCGTAGGCGATGGTGGCCGACTCCTTCATCACGTCGCCCAGGTTGCCCGTCAGCGACAGCTTGCCCTTGCCCGGGGTCAGCAGCGACTCGATGTAGAGGATGTCGCCGCCCACTTCGGTCCAGGCCAGACCGGTGACCACGCCGACCATTCCGCCCAGATCGTACTGGTCGTCGCGGAAGCGGGGCACGCCCAGGATCCGGGCGATATCGTCGGCCGACAGCACCGCCCCGAACTCCTCTCCGGAGGCGATCTGACGGGCGCGGGCGCGGGCCAGTTTGGCCAGATGCTTGTCTAACGAACGGACGCCCGATTCGCGCGTGTAACCCGTGATGATGGCGTCGATACCCTCGGCCGTCAGCGTCATCTGTTCGGCCTTGATGCCGTGGGCGTCACGCTGTTTGGGCACGAGGTGGTCCAGGGCGATATGCACCTTGTCGTCCTGCACGTAACCCGGGATGTTGATCATCTCCATACGGTCGCGGAGGGCGGGGTTGATGTTCTGTATGTTGTTGGCCGTGGCGATAAAGAGCACCTTCGAGAGGTCGTACTCCACGTCCAGATAGTTGTCGTGGAAGGTGGTGTTCTGCTCGGGATCCAGCACCTCCAGCAGGGCGCTCGACGGGTCGCCGTGGTTCGATACGGTCACCTTGTCCACCTCGTCGAGGATGATCACGGGATTCGACGATCCGCAACGCTTGATGGTCTGGATGATGCGGCCCGGCATGGCGCCGATGTAGGTGCGGCGGTGTCCGCGGATCTCGGCCTCGTCGTGCAGACCGCCCAGCGAGATACGGCCGAACTTGCGCCCCAAAGCCGCCGCCACGGACTTGCCCAGCGAGGTCTTGCCCACCCCCGGAGGGCCGTAGAGGCAGAGAATCGGCGATTTGAGATCGCCCTTGAGCTTGATGACGGCCAGGTGCTCCAGGATGCGGTCCTTGACCTCCTCTAACCCGAAGTGGTCGTTGTCCAGTTGTTCGCGGGCCTGCTGCAGGTCGAGCCGGTCCTCCGTGGTGTCGTTCCACGGCAATTCGAGCATCAGCTGCAAATAGGTCATCTGCACCGAGTATTCGGCCACGGCGGGGTTCAGCCGTTCGAGCTTCTGCACCTCTTTTTCAAAGAGTTCGCCCACCTCCTTGGGCCAGTTTTTCTTCTCGGCGCCTTCGCGCAGCGCGACGATCTCGTCGTCCGCACCCTCGCCTAACTCCTCTTGCAGGGTCGACATTTGCTGCCGCAGGTAGTATTCGCGCTGCTGGCGGTCGATCTCCTGTTTGACCTTCTCCTGGATCTCGTTTTTGAGCGTGGCCAACTGCTGCTCGCGCAACAGGATCTCCAGCAGCTTGCGGGCGCGGGCCAACAGTCCCGGGGCCTCCAGCAGGGTCTGGCGGTCCTGGTCCGAAAGTTCCAGATTGGTGCAGAGGAAGTGGATGATCCCCCGCTTCGAATCGATGTTTTTCAGGGCGAAGGCGGCCTCCTTCGGAATCTCCGACGACGAGTTGATGACGCTCAGCCCCACGTCGCGGATCGACTCGATAAGGGCTTCGAACTCAACGCTTTTCTGCTCGGCTACTCCGTCGTTGAGGGCCTGCACCGAGGCCTTGAGGTAAGGTTCCGTGGCGACATATTCGCGGGTTTCGATCTTTGTCAGACCGTTCAGGATGACGGTCAGGCTGCCGTTGGGCATCTCCAGTACCTTAATAATACGGGCAGCCGTACCCACGCGGTACATATCGTCGGGCGCGGGGTCCTCCACGTTGCTCTCGCGTTGCAGCACGGCGCCGAAGATCAGCTCCTTCTCCTGGCACTCGCGGATCAGCCGGATGCTCTTCTCGCGGCCTACCGTCACGGGCGAGATCGAGCCGGGGAAGATCACCGAACGACGCAGCGAGAGAATCGGCAGGACCTCGGGGATCGAGACCTCCTCGACCGTGTCGCTGTCGCTCATCACGATGGGTACGACCTTGTGTTTACCGTCGAAAAGCTCGGGCAAAAGCCCCATGTCCTCGACTTCGACCGACTCTTTCTTGCTATCTTTCTTACTCATATTTTTACTATATACTATTCCAACTTGCAAAGATAACGTTTTTTTACGATTTTTTATTTTGCGGGGCGCTAATTTCGGTTTTTTTGCCTATCTTTGTCGTTATCGGCCGCTTTCGGCCGACCCCGGATTCTTATGGAAACAACGCTTCAAAATTGGCTCGACGTGCTTTTGGCTCACCTCGGGCTCTCTCCCTCGCAGGCCGACTGGATCGACAACTGGGTGATCCTGCTGCTGATCTTCCTGATCGCCTATGCCATCTATCGTTTGGGGCGGTCGGTCTTCATCCCCGTCGTGCGGCGGATCGTCACGAGGACCCCTGTGGCGTGGGACGATATCGTCTTCGACGAGCAGGTGATGCGGCGCTTCTGCTTTATGATCTTCTGGATGGTGATCTACATCCTCTTTCCGGTGGCCTTTCCCGTGCAGACCGCCTGGGTGCGTTTCGCGCTGCGGCTGCTGGAGATCGCCCTGGTCATCACGGGCGTGAGGGCCGTCAATTCGGCCATCACGGTGGCCTTCGGCGCGATCGCCATGCGTCCCGGCTGGCAGAGTAAACCTATCGGCGGCCTGCGGCAGACGGCCCACGGCATCATGACCATCATCGGGGTCATCCTGGTCGTTTCGATCCTGATACAGCGCTCGCCCACGGCACTGCTGGCCGGTATGACGGCCTCGGCGGCGGTTCTGATGCTCATCTTCAAGGACAGTATCCTGGGTTTTGTCTCGGGCATCCAGCTCTCGGCCAACAACATGCTCAAGGAGGGCGACTGGATCGAGATGAGCAAATACGGCGCCGACGGTTCGGTCGAGGAGGTCTCGCTGACGACGGTCAAGATCCGCAATTTCGACAATACGATCGTCACCCTGCCTCCCTATCTGCTGGTGAGCGACTCGTTCCGCAACTGGGAGGGGATGCGCCGTTCGGGCGGACGGCGCGTGATGCGCTCGCTGATGATCGACGCCCGGACCGTCCGTTTCTGCACCCCCGAGATGATCGGACGCCTGCGCCGTTCGGCTCTGTTGAGCGACTATCTCGATACCCATCTCCCGCCCGTCGACACCTTCCTCCCCGCAACCGGAACACCGGCGGAAATGGATCCCGCCGCTGCTTTCGCCGCTTCTTCGAATCCCTTCGACGGCCGTATGCCGACCAATCTGGGCCTGTTCCGTGCCTATATTGTCGCGCGCCTCAAGGCCGACAGGCGGGTCAACAGCTCGATGACGCTGATGGTTCGTCTGCTCGAACCCACCCCTACGGGAATCCCCCTGCAACTCTATTTCTTTACCGACACCGTGGTCTGGCCCGAATACGAGGCCATCCAGTCCGACGTCTTCGACCATCTGCTGGCGATCATCTCCGAATTCGATCTGCGGATTTACCAGCGGTCGGCCGACAATACGAAATAATCCTGACAACGGGGTTTGACGCGACTGCGCTCCTTGGGCCCGTGGTCGGGCCCAGCCGCGC
>CAZHMX010000039.1:0-15872 GCA_964533725.1 uncultured Alistipes sp.
CACCCCGCAAACAAAACGCATGGACCGGGGAGCGCCGCGCGGCAAGGGGCGGGGTCCTATCCCGCCCCGACGAGCGCAGTCGTATCTTTATTCGCCCGAAGGCACCTGTCTCTTCTTCTTGGTATAAAGGAACCGCCGGATCTTCTGCGTCGGGGTCTTTTCGAACCCTTTCTCCTCCTCGACCACCTCGGAGATGCGCGAGAAACGGTTGACCTTTTTATTCACGTAATCCTGGATATCCTTTTTGAGTTCTTTCTTCCACTCTTCCCAGTCTTCGCGCCACTCCTCTTTCTTCTCGCCCCACTCTTCGCGCCACTCCTGGAACTTGGCCTCCAGACGTTCGGTATCGAAGTGCACGAGCGCCACCAAATGGCCCTCCTGCTCGGTGACGATCGAGTCGGCCACGAAGGCGTGGGTGTTCAACACGCTCTCGATCTCCTCGGGATAGATGTTCTCGCCGCTCGGGCCCACGATCATATTCTTCAGACGCCCCTTGATAAAGAGCCAGCCGTCTTCGGAGATATACCCCAGATCCCCCGTGCGGAACCAGCCGTCGGCCGTGAAGACCTCGGCCGTAGCCTCGGGATTCTTGTAATACCCCAGCATCACGCTGGGCGACAGCGCCACGATCTCGCCCTGACGGGTCTCGGGATTGATATTGTCCAGACGGAGCTTCACACCCGGCGCGGCAGGACCCGTCGACCCCAGACGCACATCCTTGGGCACGGCGCCGGCCAACAGCGGAGCCGTCTCGGTCAGACCGTAGCCGATGGCATAGGGGAATCGCGCCTCCAGAAGGAACTGCTCGGCCTGCGAATCGAGTTTCGAACCGCCGATGCCGAGGAAACGGATCCGTCCGCCGAAGACCTTCATCAGCTTCTTGCCGGCCACGCGGTGCAGATAACGGCGGATGCCGTCCACGCTGTAGAGCATGCGCCAGAACTTGCTCGAGGTGAACTTGGCCTGGACACGGCTCCGATAGATCTTCTCGATCACCAACGGCACGATAAGCATCACCGTGGGCCGCACCTTGCGCAACGCGGGCAGCAGGACCGATGCCGAGGGCGGACGGTCGAGGTAGACGACCTGCGAACCGCGCGAGAAGGCATAGATCAGTCCGATCGAAGACTCATACGTATGGGCCAGCGGCAGAATCGACAGGAAGACATCCTCCGTGCCGACGGGGAAGAGGACCGAATCCATCTCTACCTGCGCGCACAAAGCCTTGTGGGTCAGCATCACACCCTTGGGTCGCGACGTGGTGCCCGAGGTATAGATGATGGCGGCGATATCGTCGGGTTGCGGCACCCCCCGCTCGCCCTGCACCTTGACGCGCTGCGACGAGGGCTTGAGATTCTTGGTGCGAATGACGATATTGAGCGTATCGATCGTCTCCTTGGAGATCTTCGTAAAGAGCTTGTCGGAGACCATAAGCGCCTTGCACTCGGCATGGGTGATGATCATATCCAGCTCGGCACCCGTAAAGTCGGGAAGGATGGGAACCACGACCATACCGGCCGTCGTTGCGGCGAAATAGCACACTCCCCAGTTGGGCATACTGCTGCTCAAAAGAGCCACGCGGTCGCCGGGCCGCAGCCCCGCACCCACCAGGAGCGACTGTACGACCTCGATGCGGCGGCCGACCTCGGCAAAGGTCACCTCCTCGCCACCCAAAAGGGCGAAAGCGGTCTTTTGGCCGAACTCCCGGACGCTATGTTGAACAAGCTCGTAAAGCGTTTTCACAGTCATAAAACAGATATTTGAACAAAAAATTGCAAATTCGCGACAAATATAGTTATAAAACGACAAAAAATACGTTATTTTTGGAGAAAAATACCACAATGATCGCCGCCGACACCATAAAAAGATGTTCCGCCGAGGTGGGATTCGACCTCTGCGGCATCGTCCGGGCACAGCCGCTGCCCCGGGCCGAGGAACGTTTTCGCGACTGGCTCCGGCAGGGCCGGCAGGCAGGGTTAGGCTATCTGGAGCGTCATCTCGACAAGCGTTTCGACCCCCGGAAGGTGGTTGCGGATGCCCGGTCGGTCATCGTCTGCGCCGTGAGCTACAAGAACTCTTACTCGTCGGGCTACCCCGGCGACTGCCGCACCCGCGTGGCCTCGTACGCCCTGACGACCGACTACCACCTGACCATCAAAGAGATGCTCCGGCAACTTGCCCAACGGCTCCGCGACCAGGTGCCCACACTCACCGGCCGCTGCTTTGTCGACTCGGCGCCGCTGGTCGAGAAACAGCTGGCCGTCGAGGCAGGTTTGGGCTGGATCGGGCGGCAGTCGCTGCTGGTCACGCCCCGGTTCGGAACCTTCGTGCTGCTGGGCGAGATAGTGATCACCGAGCCGTGCGACCGCTACGACACCCCCTACGAAGGCACAGGTTGCGGCACCTGTCGCCGATGTATCGAGCACTGCCCCACCGCCGCACTCCCCGGCGACCGCATGATCGACGCGCGCCGCTGCATCTCCTGCCGCACCATCGAACAAGCCGCCGGCACGGGTCACAGCGCCGACCTCCACGGCTGGATCTTCGGCTGCGACTGTTGCCAGAGCTGCTGCCCCTACAACCTGCGCGCCCCGCTCCACCGCAACCCCGCGTTCGACCCGCTGTTCGACCCCCGGGCATTCCCCGCCGAGCGCTGGCGCACGATCTCGCCCGAAGAGTTCGCCGCCCTGTTCGGCCGCACCCCCCTGATGCGTTGCGGTTTGGAAGGGATCCGCCGCAACCTCGACAACGAAAAACCGATCGACCATGAATGATCTGAATTTTATCGCCATAGATTTCGAGACCGCCACCTCCCGTCCCTCCTCCATCTGCGAGGTCGGCATCTGCGTGGTCCGCGCCGGCCGGATCGCCGAGACCCGCTCCTGGTTGGTGCGCCCCGAGGGCAACTATTACCAATACTGGAACATCCGCATCCACGGCATCACCCCCGCCGACACCGAGAATGCCCCCGACTTCCCCGCCGTATGGACCGGGATCGAACGCACCTATCTCGACGAATTCGACCTCCTGGTGGCCCACAACGCCGCCTTCGACCGCACCTGTCTACAACACGCCGCCCGCCGCTACAACATCACGCTCCCCGCCCTCCGCTGGGACTGCACACTCCTGCGCGCCCGCCGTCAGTACTCCTTCGCCTCCAACAAACTGGACTACCTCTGCGCCGTCATGGGCATCCCCGAAGGCCAGCACCACCGCGCCGGCAACGACGCCGAAATGTGCGCCCGGCTCTATCTCCGCGAAGTGGCCGACAAAGGGGACTGACAGCGACTGTCCTCCTTGGGCCCGTGGTCGGGCCCAGCCGGACGGGCGAACCCGAACAATTAAGGTTCGCCGCGCGGCTGGGCCAAACCATTGGCCCAAGGAGCGCAGTCGCTGTCGATACCCGTCGGCGGGGTCGCGGCGGATGCGGATTTGCTTTTATTATCATTTTGTTAGGGGTGGAAACGTTTTCTACATTTATGTCAAAGTGAAAGAAAAATTGAATAAACACGCATCCAAATGCGATATTTTTTCTGACAAAAGAGAACAATCTTACACTTTTTTTACTATATTTGTCATCGCTATGAGAAAATTTATCGAAAAAGAGACGCTGCGTACCCTGCAAAAATTTATAGGGGGGGGGTATTTTCTTCTTATTTTATTGATTGCCTGCTCCGGCAAATCCGAAAACGATAATTCAACACCCACAGGACCGACGAAAACGCCCAAAGACGGCGTGATGTCGGTTCGCGGCACGGCGGCGGGAGGTGCATTCGAGTACACCTGCTACGCACCCTTGAAATCCAAGCCGGTCAACGTCCGTTACTACCTGCCCTCTTCGGGCGATCTGAAACAGATGCCGATCCTCTTCGCCTTCCACGGCGCCGAAAGGTCGGCCGACACCCAGATCAAAGCATGGAAACCTCTGGCCGAGAAACACGGCTTTATCCTCGTCGCCCCCGAATTCACGAAGGAGCAGGGATATACCGAAAACGACTATCAGTTCGGCGGCCTGTTCGCAGATAAAAACAACACGGAGCTGCGGCCCGAGAAGGAGTGGACGTTCGCTTTGATCGAGGCGCTGTTCGATTACGTAAAGAAAGAGACCGACAATACGTCGGCGCAATATGCGATGTTCGGGCATTCGGCCGGCGGGCAGTTCGTCAACCGGTTCATGGCGGCCATGCCTGCGGCGCGGGTGAGTCGTGCCGTAGCGGCCAATCCCAGTTCGTGGGTCTTCCCGCGGACGGACGGGATCGCGGGCACGGACGGTCTGAATTACGGATGGCCCTACTCCTTTAAAAATACGCCGTTCGCCGACGCCAAGTCGCTGCGGCAGTTCTACGGCCGCCAGCTCGTGGTGCAGATCGGCACGGCGGACAATTTCAACGACGGTTCGATGGCCACCGACCCCGCATCGATGGCGCAAGGCGAGCACCGCTATGCACGCGCCCACAATTTCTACGACCTCTGCGCCCAACGGGCCGCTGCCGAAGGGGTGACGCTCCGGATCCGGGTCGCCGAAGTCGAGGGCGTCGGGCACGGCACCTTCGGCATGGTCTACGGCAAGGCGGGCGTCACGAGCAACAATGCCGAAACGCAGGTCAACAGCCTGGGCGAGAACAGCGCCTACAGACTGCTGTTCGAATGACCGTCCGCGACGTTCAACGCAATGTCCGCATTAAAAATCAAGATAAAACCAGGAACTGATGAGATACTTCAAACTGCTTCTGCCGCTCCTTCTTCTCGGAGCATGGATCACCCCCGCAACGGCGCAAAAGCCGGGGAACAATCCCTTCAAGCGCGGCGCCGGGATGTTTGAATACACGGGCTACGAGCCGCTGAAAGAGAAACCCGTCACCGTCTTCTATTACATCCCCACACGGGGCAACATCAAGAAGATGCCCGTGCTCTTTTCGATGCACGGCGCCGAACGCAACGGACTAGTACAGCGGGGTGTATGGCGCAATCTGGCCGAAGAGTACGGTTTTATCGTCATCGCGCCGCAATTCACCCACAAGAACGGCTACGACGAGAACGGCTACCAGTTCGGAGGGGTTTCGCAGACCCCGCGCCGCTTCATTCCGCGTCCGGCCGAAAAGTGGACCTACGCCATCATCGAGGCGCTGTTCGACTATTTCAAGAGTTGCACGGGCAACGTCAACGAGACTTACGACATGTTCGGGCACTCGGCCGGCGGACAGTTCGTACACCGCTACCTGACCGCCATGCCCCAAGCCCGCGTGCGTCGCGCCGTGGCCGCCAATCCGGGCAACTATGCCTACCCCGATCCCGACCGGCCGCTGGCCAACGACGAAGGGGTGCAGGCGAGCATCCAGACCTGGCCCTACTCGGTCCAGGGAACACCCTTCGCCACCGACGAGAACCTCGCCACGCTCTTCAAACGCAACCTGATCATCCTGATCGGCACGCAGGATATCGAGCCGATCAAGAGCAGTGCCGAAGTCGACAACCCGATGCGTATCCAGGGACTCACGCGCTACGAACGGGCCTGGCGATACTTCAAGCATGCGCAGCAGGTGGCGATGGAAAAGAAGATGACGTTCAACTGGAAAATCATGGAGGTGCCCGGCGCCGAGCACAACAGCGGCCAGATGGTCCACGGACAGCACAACGCGCGCTGGAGCCTTATCAACGGCAACGAAAAGGTGTACAGAACCTCCGACGTGACCAATTTCGGCGCCTTCCACCTCCTTTTCGACGAATAAAATTTACCTCCTAAATCACAATTCCCTATGAACAGAAACCTCTTGCACCAGTTCGGAAAGCTGTGGGTCATCCTGCTTTCGGGCCTGTTGCCGCTCGTGGCACAGGCGGAAAGCATACGGACGACGCACGCTGCGCCCGACGACACGAAAGTCGGGAGAATCACCGTCAAGGGCTATGTCTTCGACCAAAATCGAAGTCCCGTTTTCGGCGCCACGGTCACCGAAAACGGATCGCCCAACAATGTGGTTGTCGTCCAGAAAGACGGCGCCTATGCCATTCAGATCGCCAAAAAGGAGGATGCGGCCCTCGTGGTTTCGTTCCTGGGAATGAAGACCCAGACCGTCGAAGTCCACGGCCGCACGGTCATCGACATCACCCTCGAGACGACCGATACCAAGATCGACGATGTGATCGTCACCGGTTACGGCAATATCCTGAAAGAGGCCTACACGGGTTCGGCCTCGGTGATCTCGCCGTCGGATATCGCAAACCGTCCGGGAGGCACGTTCCAGAATCTGCTGGGCGGCATATCGCCCGGTTTGGTGACGGCCGGTTCGGGCCAGCCGGGCGACATGCCCGACGTGCGTCTGCGCGGCGTGGGTTCGCTCAGCTCGGACAACCAGCCGCTCTACGTCATCGACGGCGTGGTCTTCGACCTGATCAACACCTCGGGCCACAGCGGCGTGGTCTCCAACCCTCTGGCTACGCTCAATCCGGCCGATATCGCCAGCATCTCGATCCTCAAGGATGCCGCCTCGGCCTCGCTCTACGGTTCGCAGGGCGCCAACGGCGTGATTGTCATCACCACGCGTCAGGGCGTGGCCTCGGACCGCATCACCTACTCGTTCTCGGCGCAGGCCGGCGTGGCCAACGTCTCCGACTCGGCGCTGCCCCAGTTGGTCAACTCCGAACAGTTCCGCGAACTGTGGACCGAGGGACAGTTCCACTCGCTGGTGCGCAACTACAACAGCACCAACTTCATCGAGAACCTCAACGGGCTCTACCACAACAAACTGGGATTCATGCTCGACGGCAAGAACTTCTACCAGTGGAACAAGCAGGCGCGTGACGATTTCAACAAGTTCTTCCGCATCCCCAAACCCGGCGGCGGCTACTACGAATACGACTTCTGGGGTGCCGATGCCGACAAGATGCCCAACACCGACTGGTTCGACCTGATTTCGCGCACGGCCCTCTACCAGCAGTACGACTTCTCGCTCTCGGGCGGCAGTTCGAACCTCAAGTATTACATGTCGTTGGGTTATTTGGATCAGGACGGCGTGTTGCTCAACAGCAACCTGACGCGTTACTCGGCCCGCGTGAACCTCAACTCGACCGACACCAAGAAGCTGATCAACTGGGGCGTGCAGATGAACGTCAGCGCCACCGAACAGAGCGGCCCGATGACTACGGGCACCTCCTACAACCAGCCCCACTATGCCAGTCTGCTGTTGCCGTCGGTCGTTCCGCCCTATTTGGAGGACGGCAGCTACAACTTCGACTTCCCGAACAACCTGCTCAACGGCAACCACAACCCGCTGGCCAGCGCCCGCGAGAATATCCGCAAGCGTCCGCAGTTCCTGCTCTTCACCACGGGCTGGGTGCGTGTCAATCTGACCAAGTGGCTCAACTACCGTTTCGACGTCAACCACTACTACATCACCGGCCGGCGAACCGACTATTTCGACCAGGATTTCGGTTCGGGTTACGGTACGAACGGCGAACTGACCGAGTATGATTCGCGCCGCCGCAAGACGACGATCAAGAACATGCTCAACGTCAACGCCACCATCAAGGAGAGACACCGCATCAGCGGTACGTTCGGCCTGGAGACCATCGACTTCCGCCAGGCCTACAAATCGGTGACGGCCGTCAACTTCATGAACGACGAGAAACCCGTGCTCTCGGCCGGCTCGGAGATCTCCTCGTGGACGGGCAAGGGTTACGACTACTCGACCGTCTCGCTGATCGCCCGCGCCGACTACTCCTACCGCTACCGCTACTTCATCGGCGCTTCGTTCCGTCAGGACCGCTCGTCGCGTTTCGCCCCCGAGGCCCGCGTGGGCAACTTCTGGTCGGTATCGGCCGCCTGGCGCATCACCAACGAGCGCTGGGGCTGGATCAAGAAGGTCAAGAAAATCTTCAACAGCATCAAGTTCAAGGCCAGCTACGGCTACAACGGTACGTTGCCCTCGAAGTACTACAACTGGCGTACGCTCTACGACGGCACCAGCCGCTACGACGCCGACCACGCCATCTGGCAGACCTTCCGCGCCACCCGCGACCTGAGCTGGGAGAAGAACCGCGTCTTCAACGTGGGCGTCGATCTGGCCATGTTCAACAACCGGATCAAGATGTCGGCCGAATACTACCAGCGCAAGTCGTCGGACCTGCTGCAGGACGTCCCCGTGTCGCAGACCTCGGGTTACAGCACCATGCTGATGAACACGTCGGCCGGTATCAAAAACAAAGGTTTCGAGCTGGATCTGACGGCCAAGGTCATCGACCGGCTCTTCAAGTGGGACGTGCGGTTCAATCTAGCTACGCTGAGCGCCAAGTACTACGGTCTGGAGCAGGACAACATCGGCACGCACATCATGCGTAACGGCGAAAGCGTCGATTCGTGGTATCTGTACGACTACGCCGGCATCGACTCCAACACCGGTAACGTGCTCTACTACGGCCGCGACGCCAACGGGCAGAAGGTCATCGCCTCGAGCGAGAATCCCTCGTTCCGCAGCATCCTGGGCAAGGGTCTGCCTACGGTAACGGGCGGTCTGACCACGGTCTTCAACTTCCGCGGATGGGAGCTTTCGGCACTCTTCTCCTACGGCTGGGGACACCACGTCTACGACTCGCGCGCCGCATCGCGCACGGGTACCGACGGCCAGTATATCAACTACGACATCGACGTCCGGCAGCTGGACCGCTGGACCCCCGACAACATCTATGCCTCGAATCGCATCCGCATCAACGGACAGACCGCGGCCGGCGGCTCGTCGCGCTACCTCTACAAGGGAGACTACCTCAAACTCCGCAACATCCGTCTGCAATACGTCTTCCCGACCAGCACCTTCCGCCGGCTCAAACTCAACGGCGTGACCCTCTATGTACAGGCCGAAAACCTGTGGGTCTGGACCAAGCTCAACGGCTACGATCCCGACCTGCAAATCGACGGTTATATCAACGCTGCCCGCTACCCCTCGGCCACAACCTATACGATGGGTCTTAACTTCAACTTCTAACACGCCAAAGCAATGAAACAAAAGATAACCAGTCTGCTCGCCATTCTTGCGCTGTTGCTGACGGCCGGATGCGACGACTTCCTGGACAAGGAGTCCTACACGGACCACGAGGAGACGATCCTCAAAACGCCCGAAGGTATGCAAGCCCTGCTGAACGGTATCTACGATATCATATCGGGCGAATACTACTACGGCCGCCACATGTATGCCTACGAAGCCTGCAAGGGAACCGATTTCTTCGTCCGCGTATCGAGCGGCAACAACTACGAACGCGAATGCCGCTACGCCGAGTCGACCTCCTCGTCGGGTTACGCCGAGAACGCCTGGCGGACCATCTACAGCGCCATCCGCACGGCTACGAACCTGACCGAAGCCATCGGCGAAGCAAACCTGCCGCAGGCCGACGCCGACCGCATTCTGGGTGAGGCCCGGGCCCTGCGCGCACTGGCCTACTTCGATCTGATGCGTCTGTTCGCCTACCCGCCGCGATTCTCGGTGCCCGGCGGCGCGGAATATCACGAGCGTTACCAGTGGGGCGTGCCCATCATCCGCGACATGGAGACGGTCAACAACATCTTCCATCACGAGATCCGCCGCGAAACGGCCGAGGTGACCTTCAAGTATATCGAGGACGAGCTGATCGCCGCCGAGGCGCTGCTCGAGGGTGCCGCCGTAAAGCAGGGACATATTAATGCCGTGGCCACGGGTACGCTGCTTACGCGTCTGTACCTCTACCAGGAGCGCTGGGAGGATGTGATCACCCAGGGCGAAAAGACCTTGAGCGCCGCCGCGACCAACTACTCGATGCTGAAATACGACAGCTACCAGACCAACTATTACCAGCCCTTCAACAGCGAAAACATCTGGGAGATCGTCTACAGCATGAGCGACAACAACAAGGCCAACAGCCTGAACTGGTTAGTACGCCGTCCGACCTACCAGGAACCCGGTTCGGAGAAGGACGGCGAGGTCTCGCAAGCCGTGGGCTACGCCGCCTACGGACTGACGGAGCAGACGCAGAAGCTGCTGAACAAGAAGACCAACGGAGTTACCGACGCCCGCAGCTATCTGATCTGCCAGCTGGGCATCTCGACCCACCCCGAGTACCGCGGTTTCCGCAAATACGTGGGCAGCGGCTACCACTACCTGCACAACATTCCGGTGGTTCGTCTGCCGGAGTTGCACCTCTCGCTGGCCGAAGCCTATCTGCACGCGGAGAATCTCACCATGGCCGAGCAACACTACAGCACGGTGCGTCGCGCACGAATCTGCGACGAAGGTTTCCTCTCGGGCACCGACCTGGAGGCCTGCCTAGAGGAGGTGATGGAGGAGCGCCATCGCGAATTTATCCTCGAGGGGCACAACTTCTGGGATTCGTTCCGCCGCGGCGTGACCATCAAGCGCGAACAGCTGCTCGAAAACCTCAACAAGACCACCGTGGCCTTCGGCTACAATTCGGGCAAGAGCAACGCCCGCATGCAGGTCGTCTACCCCATTCCGTTGGGCGAATTGGAGGCCAACATCGCCATCCGCGACCAGCAGAACCCGGGTTACGACACCTACGACGATGTCTACGAAAAATAACAAAAACTACAAACCGTCAATCGAATAATAATTAAAAACTTCAAGGATATGAAAAACTGCATTTCCAGATTTCTGGTTTTGGCATTGAGCCTCGCCACGATGCTGTCGACAAGCTGCAAGGACGACGACGAACAGATCGAAGTCCGCATGGACGACATGACGCTGAACTTCACCCGCACGGCGCTCTCGCAACAGATCGACCTGCCGAAAATGGACCGCCTGAGCAACTACTGGCACGTCTACTCCCCGACGGCCGACCAGTGGCTGACGCATGAAGTGGTCCCCGGCACGCGCACGATGTACGTCTACGCCGACGGCAACACCACCGGCAAAGTGCGTTCCTCCTACATTATGGTACGCTGCGGCACGCAGAGCCAGCGCATCGAGGTCAACCAGGATACCGAAAGCCGGATCGTGCTCTCGCAGACCAACCTGAACCTGCGCTACATGCTCACGTCGGTCGACGTCGAGATCGAGGGCATCGAATACCTCAAGGATCTCTCCGCCAGCGCCAACGTCAACTGGCTGCAGGTATCGCTCGAAGACAACGTCCTGCACATTACGGCCGAGAACAACAGCGACACCGCACCGCGCGAGGCCATCGTCACGGTCAGCGGCACGCGCATCATCTCGGGCGAGCAGACCTCGTCGATGATCACGATCTACCAGGGTCGCGGCGGCCTGACGCCCTACGTCTTCGACCTGCCCGACTTCAGCCAGTCGAACGTCTACTACGTCATGGACGGCGAAAAGCAGGTGGCACAGATCGCCCGCGAGTTCCTCACCCTCGACGGCAAGATCAACCAGCAGGCCGATGTGGTCTATCCGGTCAACGAAGCCGGCGAAGTCGACCTGATGAAGGGTTATATCGCCCGCGTCGTACTCCAGGGCAACACGACCTACAACCTCCAGAACTCGACCTACGCCGCGCCGACGGAGGCCATCCACGGCGGCAGCATCTCGTTCTCGGTGGCCGACAACGCCATCTCGAGCTATTCGGCCGGCAAGCTGGCCGAGCCCGCCACGAAGATCTACATGCCGGGTGACGTGGGCATGGGTCCCGAGTTCACCCCCGATTCGAAAGAGGCACGCGTGGTTCCCTGCCTGATCGTCGACAAGCGCGGCAGCGAGGAGATCACCTACCCCGTAGCCAAAATCAGCACCCAGTACTGGATGGCCGCCAACCTCAAGACCCGTTACTACAACGCCAACAAGAACTATGAGGCCATTCCCACGGGAGTCAAGGGTTCGGTCGACGAGCCTTTCGTTGCCGTCATCGACAACCTCGATGTCAAAGCCATCGACACCGATGCCACCATCAAGCAGAACTATAACAACTACGGTCTGCTCTACGCCTTTTCGACCATCGGCGGTATCGAAAACGCCACCAAGACCATCAAAGCGAACGAGAATATCGAGGATAATCTCTCGCCCGAGGGCTGGATCGTTCCCGAGTGGTCGCAGTTCCAGACGTTGATCGACTACGTGAAATGGAGTCTGACGTTAGGCAACCTCGACGCTCAAACGAGCGGCGAAAACAACATCACCGGCTTCAACTCCCGCAAACAGAAGTACTACTACCCGAGCGCCGGATTCGTCGCAAGTTCGAGCTTCTACGCCACCTACCACTCGCGTACGCGCGTCGAGAACGGAACGAAGATCACCTCCGGTGACCTGATCCTCAAGGAGGATAACTCGGCAGCAGCCCGCAACCGTACGAACTTCGACCGCGCCATGCCGATCCGCTGCCTGAACAACGGAGCCATCAAAATCGCGCAGTAAAGATTCCGGGCCATGCTAAACCGCATTCGAATCCTCTCTATCCTGCTGGCGACCGTAGGGGTCATCCTCCCCTCGGCCGCACAGCAAAAGATCGACCGCGAGCTCTCGACGGCCATTCAGTCGGCCGTGACGTCGGGCCAGCGCCACGAGTTCGAGAAGGTGATCAAAAAGCTGGACGACCTGTTGCTCTACGAGGGCGTGGGCGACGTGGCCTTCATCGACAAGGTCCGTCTGGCCGGCCCTCCGAAGGCCGTACGCAAACCCACCGGGGTCCCCTTCCAGGACGAGCTGTTAGACAACGACCTGATCTTCTACTCCTACGTCATCATCCCCAAGACCACCAAGCAGAACCGCAAGTATCCGCTGATCGTGCTGGTGCACGGCGGCATTCACGGCAACTTCTCGTCGGTGTTCACCCACTTCATCCGCGAACTGGTGGCCCAGGGCTACATCATCGTGGCTCCGGACTACCGCGGCAGCACGGGCTACGGCAAGGGCTTCTTCCAGGCCATCGACTACGGCGGATTGGAGAATGAGGATGTGCTGGCTGCCTGCCGGTACATGACGGAGAACTATTCGATCGTCGACAAGGACCGCGTCGGTCTGCTGGGCTGGAGCCACGGCGGCATGATCACCCTGATGAACGCCTGCCGCTACCCCGACGTCTTCACCTGCGGCTATGCCGGTGTGCCCGTCTCGGACGTGGCCTACCGCCTCTCGTACAAGAGCCCGGGCTACACCAACAACTTCACGCCCTCCTACCACGTGGGCAAGACGCCGCAGCAGGATCCCGCAGAGTACGCCCGCCGTTCGCCCGTGAGCTACGCCAAGGACCTCAAGATTCCCCTGATGATCACCACCACGGTCAACGACGACGATGTGAGCTACAAGGAGGTCAAGCGCATGATCGATTCGCTGAACCACTACGGCAAGGAGTTCGAATACAAGATCTACGACCGTACGGCCGGCGCCCACCTCTTCGAACGCATCGACATCAAAGAGGCCACCGACATCCGCTACAACGCCTACAAGTTCCTCGAACGTCACCTCAACCCGCCCAAACCGTTGCGCTCGATCCGCGACATGCGCAAAGCAGGTTATCGGTATTATTGATTCACCCGTTCCGGCACGGCCCTTCGCCGGTCGTGCCGGAACGTCAAAAACTTCCCGAAAAAGATGGATTTTACCCGCAGAGATTTTCTGAAAAGCTGTGCGACCCTGGTTGCGGCCGCTTCGCTTCCGGCACCGCTCCTGACGGCATGCCGCTCGATGAACGGCAGCAAAGAGGCTGCCCGCACCCACGGAGGTTCGGCTCGCATGCAGTTGAGATTCCGCCCCGTGGAACTCGAAATGCGCCACACGTTCACGATCGCCGGTTTCTCGCGCGACGTCTGCCCCTCGATGCTCGTCGAGATCGAGTATGACGGCGTAGTCGGCTACGGCGAGGGCGGACTGCCCCCCTACATGATCGGACAGACGGTGGAGACGGCCAGCCAATTCCTGAGCAAGGTCGATCTGAGCCGTTTCCCCGACCCCTTTATGGTCGAAGAGATCCTCGACTGGGTGGACGCGATCGAACCCGGCATGAGCTGCGCCAAATCGGCCGTCGACATCGCGTTGCACGACCTGATCGGCAAGTTGCTCGGCATCCCCTGCCACCGGCTGTTCGGCTACAACGCCGCCAATGCCCCCTGCACCTCCTACACCATCGGTATCGACACCGAGGAGATGATCCGGCAAAAGACCCTCGAAGCCGAACCCTACAAGATCCTGAAAGTCAAGTTGGGCGTCGACGAGAAGACCGACAAGATGCTCGTCAGCACGATCCGCAGCATGACCGACAAACCGATCGTCGTGGATGCCAACCAGGGCTGGGGCAACAAACATTACGCCCTGGAGATGGTCCACTGGCTGGCCGAGCGCGGCATCCAGATGGTCGAACAGCCGCTGCCCAAGCACGACCTCGACTCCATGGCCTGGGTGACCGAGCGCTCGCCCCTGCCCGTCTACGCCGACGAGTCGTGCCAGCGTCTGGCCGATGTCGCCCGTCTGCACGGAGTCGTGAACGGCATCAACATCAAGCTCATCAAGTGCACCGGCCTGCACGAGGCCCGCAAGATGATCGCCGCAGCCGAAGCCCTCGGCATGAAGGCCATGATCGGTTGCACGACCGAGAGCTCGTGTGCCCTCTCCGCCGCCGCGCAGCTCGCCCCGCGGATGGATTTCGCCGACCTGGACGGCAACCTCCTGATCGCCAACGACGGCTTCGACGGCATGAAGATCGTCGACGGCCGGATCACCCTCAACGACCGCCCGGGCATCGGTGCGGTACCCATTGTATAACCGAGGCCAAAAAAACAACCATCAAAAAGAACCGAAAAATGAAAAAACTCTTCAAGAAACTCCTGTTGCTGCCCCTCCTGGCATCCCTCGGCGGCGTAGCACAGGCACAAGCACAGGATAACACCCCGGTATATCCCGACCAGCAATGGCGTGTGGTCGAACCCGAAGACCACGGTTTTGACAAGCTGAAACTGGACCGTGTGCGCCGTTATGTCATCGACAGCCTCCACACCACCGGCATGATGATCATCGTCGGCGGCGACGTCATCTTCGAATACGGCAATCTGGAGCAGGTCAGCTACATCGCCTCCTGCCGCAAAAGCGTGCTGGCCATGATGCTGGGCAAATACGTCGAGAACGGCACTATCAACCTCGACACCACCATGGAAGAGCTGGGCATCGACGATATCGGCGGCCTGCTGCCCATCGAACGCAAAGCTACCATCAACCACTTGGTGACCTCCCGCTCCGGCGTCTATCACGATGCCTCGAACGCCGGTGACGACGCCGCCGACCGACCCAAACGCGGTTCGAAAAAGCCCGGCACCTATTATCTTTACAACAACTGGGATTTCAACGCCGCCGGCGCCATCTTCGAGCAGCTGACCGGTCGCAGCATCTACGAAACATTCCGCGACGATATCGCCCTTCCGATCGGCATGCAGGATTTCGACATGGCCAAGCAGCGCAAAGGCGGACGGCTCGACCGCTCCAAGTTCCCCGCCTATCACATCTTCCTCTCCACGCGCGATATGGCCCGTCTGGGCTATCTGATGCTCCGCAAAGGCAACTGGCGCGGCGAACAGGTGATATCGCGCGAATGGGCCGAGAAAATCGTCAGCGTCATCACCCCGCTCAAAGAGATGAACCCCGCCTCGCGTCGCAACATCTTCGAATACGGCTACATGTGGTGGCTCTTCAAAGTCGATAACCCCGTGTTCAAAGGCGCCTACTCCGCCCGCGGCTCCATGGGACAATACATCACCGTAATCCCCGAACTGGATATGGTGATCGCCCACAAAACCGACGCCATCTACGGCCGCAGAACCTCCTGGGACAAATACTTCAAAGCCGTCCGCGCGATCACCAAAGCACAATTGCAGTGACGGAGGCTTGAGAACGGGAAATGACAGCGACTGTCCTCCTTGGGCCAATGATTTGGCCCAGCCGGACGGGCGAACCCGAACA
>CAZHMX010000040.1:0-15829 GCA_964533725.1 uncultured Alistipes sp.
ACGGCAGATCGACAACCACCAGCGCACGGTTCACGGCGCGCACCACCGAACGGGCATGGTAGATCATCATGTCGAGGGTGATGGGCAGCGTCGTTTCGTAACCGGCCATAACATTGGCGGCCGAATCGCCGACAAGTATGACGTCTATGCCGGCGGCATCGACAATCTTTGCCGTCGAATAATCGTATGAGGTGAGCATGGCGATCTTCTCGCCGCGTTGTTTCATTTCCGTCAAACGCAGAGTCGTAACAGCTCTGACAGATCCTGTAACTGACATATTCCTTAATGTTTTTGATATGTGCCGCAAAAGTAAGCAAACATTGCGGATAAAAAAAACTTTGCAGCGACAATCGGCCGTCAGCCGGTCCGCACGCCCATCGCGCGACAATCTACCGACCGAGCAGATGCCGGAACGCCGCGAAGAACGGCCACAGCACCACACCGCCCGCCACCGACACATTCACCGAGTGCTTCACTCCGGCCTGCGGAATCTCCACCGCTCCGTGGCACAGATCGACAACCGCCTGATCGACACCAGCCACCTCGTTGCCGAACACCAGCGCATAACGGCCGGCCGGATCCACCTCCAGCCTGTCCAGCATAACGGCGCCCTCGACCTGCTCCACGGCCAGCACCGTATATCCCCGCTCACGCAGGGTGCGCACGCAATCGGCGGCCGACGGACAATGGCTCCACGCCACAGTCATCTCGGCGCCGAGCGCCGTCTTGTGTATCTCGCGCGCCGGCGGCGCCGCCGTGATCCCGCACAGAAAAAGGTGCTCCGCTGCGAATGCGTCGCACGTGCGGAAGAAAGCGCCCACGTTCTGCGCCGAACGCACATTGTCGAGCACTACGGCCACCGGTATGCGCGGCATCGCCGCGAACTCCTCCGCCGACGGACGGTGCAGCTCCTCGTTGGTGATTTTTCTCATGATACGATCGTTTTTCCGCATACAAAAGTAATATAAATCGCCGGAAATACATTAACTTTGCCGATCAATAAATCATCATTCCGAAAATGAATCGCACAATACGCATTATGCTCATGACCGTTGCGGCGCTGCTGGCCGCAGCCGGTGCAAGCGCGCAGGAGGACTGGAAACTGATCGTGGGAGCCGATTTCGACATGTATTTCGACAACCGCGAATATGTCGACGCACAGTTCGGCGAATCGCAGACCCTGTTCAGTTCGCGCCTAACACCCACCGTCGGCATAGGCTGGAACGGCAGCAACCGCCTCATGTTCGGCATGGATATGTGGTCCGATTTCGGTAACAACACGGTGGTATTCTCGAAAATCCGTCCGCAGGTATACTACCGGTTCGACAACCGCCGCGTGGCGGCATACGCCGGCATATTCTCGCGCGAGAACATGATAGGCGACTACGGCGAGATGATCCTAAGCGATTCGATGCGCTTCTACGACAACCGCATTCAGGGCGTCATGGGGCAGTACCGCGGACGACGCGGCTACGCCGAACTGTCGGTCGACTGGTGCGGCATGTTCTCGGAGGCATCGCGCGAGAAATTCCGCATACTCTCGGCCGGCCGCTACTGGTTCGACAACTACCGCCGGCGTTTCTACGGCGGCTACGCATTCATGATGTTCCACTTCGCCGGCAGCAAGCTCATTCCCCACTGCGTCAACGACAACCTGATGCTCGATCCCTACATCGGCACCAGTTTCAACGCCTATTTCGATTTCGACGTGAAGCTGCACTACATACAGACCTTCCAGCGCGACCGCGACAACGACGAGAAGTACCGCACGCCCAAGGGCGGGATGTTGCAGGCACGCATGTCGAAATGGGGCGTCTACATCGACGAGCAGCTCTATCTGGGCGAAAATCTGCAACCCTACTACTCGTCGTTCCGCAGCGAAGCGTTCCCCCACGGCTACGGCGGCGAGCTGTACGCCGGCGAAACATTCTTCGGTACCGACAAGCACATCTACAACAGCACGAAAATAGGTTTCGACCGCCGCTTCTTCGGCGACACGCTGCGCGTGAACTGCTTTCTGGCCATGAAGTACGACGGCACAGGCTGGGGCAACCAGCAGGTAGTGTCGGTGTCGGTAAGACTGCTGAAGGACATTTCGCTGAACAGAAAACGATAAACACAACATTATAACGGAGAGTTATGAACAACATCGAAACAAACGAGCCGAAAGAGAAGCTCAACTTTCTGGAAGAGATCATCGAAGAGTCGATAGCCAAAGGCGACAGCCGCGTTCAGACGCGTTTCCCGCCGGAACCGAACGGTTATCTGCACATAGGTCACGCCAAGAGCATCTGCATAAACTTCGGTCTCGCAAAGAAATACGGAGGCAAGTGCAACCTGCGTTTCGACGACACCAATCCCGTGAAGGAGGATGTGGAGTATGTCGACTCGATCAAACGCGACATCAAGTGGCTGGGTTTCGACTGGGCCGTGGAACGCTACGCCTCGGATTACTTCGACCAACTCTACGAATGGGCCGTGGCGCTTATCAGAAAGGGGCTGGCCTACGTCGACGACCAGACTCAGGAGGAGATACGCCTTACGCGCGGCACCATATCGGAGGCCGGCAAGGAGTCGCCCTGGCGCAACCGGACGGTGGAGGAGAACCTCGATCTCTTCACCCGCATGAAGAACGGCGAGTTTCCCGACGGATCGAAGGTGCTGCGCGCGAAGATCGACATGGCTCATCCGAACATGCTCTTCCGCGACCCGATCATGTACCGCATTCTGCACGCCGAGCACCATCGCACGGGCAACAAGTGGTGCATCTACCCGATGTACGACTACGCCCACGGCCAGTGCGACTCGATCGAGCGGATCACCCACTCGATCTGTACGCTCGAGTTCGACGTACACCGTCCGCTCTACGACTGGTTCATCCAGGCGCTCGATATCTACCCCTCGCACCAATATGAGTTCGCCCGTCTGAACCTTACCTATACGATGATGTCGAAGCGCCGCCTGCTGAAGCTCGTGCAGGAGGGTGCCGTCATGGGCTGGGACGACCCGCGCATGCCGACCATCTGCGCCCTGCGCCGCAAGGGTTACACGCCCGCCGCGGTGCGCAACTTCGCCGAGATGGTGGGTGTGGCCAAACGCGACAACGTGATCGACCTGGGCAAGATGGAGTATTGCGTGCGCGAGGATCTGAACAAGGTCGCCGACCGCCGTATGGCCGTGCTGAACCCGCTTAAGGTGGTCATTACCAACTGGGAAGAGGGCCGTGTGGAGATGCGCCGGGCCGTCAACAACCCCGAGAACCCCGAGGCGGGCGAACGCGAAATACCGTTCGGCGGCGTGATCTACATCGACCGCGACGACTTCATGGAGAACCCGCCCAAGAAATATTTCCGCCTGCAGCCCGGCGGCGAGGTGCGGTTGCGCTACTCGTATCTGATCAAGTGCGAAGAGGTCGTCAAGGATGCCGAGGGCAACATCACGGAGCTGCGGTGCACCTACGATCCGCTGTCGGGCGAGGGCTCGTCGAGCGACGGCCGCCGCGTCAAGGGCGTCATCCACTGGGTGTCGGCCGCCCATGCCGTCGAGGCCGAAGTGCGCCTGTTCAACCCGCTCTTCGTCACCGAGGATCCCTTCGATATGTCCAACGGCCAGACCTCGTGGGAGGATAACCTGAACCCCGAGTCGATGGTCAAGGTGACGGGCTATCTGGAGCCGTCGCTCCGGGAGACCCTCGTCGGCCAGGCCGTTCAGTTCGAGCGCGTCGGCTACTTCTGTCCCGACTCGACCCCCGAACACCTCGTGTTCAACCGCACGGTGACGCTCAAGGATTCGTGGGCCAAGATCAACAAATAGTCTCCGAATACCTCCTTCGAGGGATGCTCTTTACCGGGAGCACCTCGAAGGAGTTCTCTTTGAAATCCCCTAAAGCCACAGAGCCATGATCAACGAGATTTTAGAGCACAACCGCCGTTTTGTCAGCGAACGCGGTTACGAGCGGTTCATCACCGACAAATACCCCAGCAAGCGTCTGGCGATCGTCACCTGCATGGACACCCGGTTAGTGGAGCTGCTGCCCGCCGCATTGGGTCTTCGCAACGGCGATTTCAAGATCATCAAAAACGCCGGCGGCACGATCACCAACCCCTTCGACAGTACGGTCCGCAGCCTTTTGGTGGCCATCTATGAGCTGGGGGTCAACGAGATCATGATCATCGGCCACACGGGTTGCGGCGTGCAGGGCATGGACAGCGCCGAGATGCAGCACCTGATGATGGAGCGCGGCGTATCGAAAGAGAATATCCGCCTGATGAAACATTGCGGCATCGACCTCGACCGGTGGCTGCACGGTTTCGACGACACCGAGGCCGCCATCCTGGAGACCGTCGATTTGGTACGCAACCACCCCCTCGTCCCCGCCGACGTCACGGTCAAAGGCTACATCATGGACTCCGTCACCGGCGCCCTCACCCCCATCGGCGAGTAGAAGGGTGGGGCTCCCCGGTCCGTGTTAATGTTCTTGCGGGTGCTTTTCCGTTGTGGACGGCGTAGAACGCCACGCCCCACGGAAAAGCACCCACAAGAACATTAACACGGACCGGGGAGCGCCGCTCGTCGGGGCGGGGTCCCGATCCCGCCCCGACGAGCGCAGTCGCATCAAGAATCGTCAGGTTCTTTGCGATTCTCCGTTTTTTTTCATAAATTTGCGCGGTTATATATAACGTTTTGAAATGGCACACCGTTCGGGTTTTGTAAATATCATCGGGAATCCCAATGTCGGCAAGTCGACCTTGATGAACGCCCTTGTGGGCGAGCGGCTCTCGATCATCACCTCCAAGGCGCAGACCACGCGCCACCGTATCCTGGGAATCGTCAACGGCGACGATTTTCAGATCGTCTATTCCGACACGCCGGGCATCCTGAAACCCAACTACAGATTGCAGGAATCGATGATGAAATTCGTCGACGGCGCCGTCTCGGACGCCGATGTGATCCTCTACGTGACCGACACCGTCGAGCAGGACGAGGAGCGCGCCGCCGCCATCTTGGACCGCGTGGCCCGCAGCAAGATCCCCGCCATCGTCGTGATCAACAAGATCGACCTTACGGACCAGGAAAAACTGGAGGCGTTAGTCGACCGCTGGCACCGGCGGCTTCCCGAGGCCGAGATCGTCCCCGTGTCGGCCAAGGAGCAGTTCAACCTGGAGGCCCTGTTGCGCAATATCCTCGTCCACCTGCCCGAGGGGGCGCCTTTCTACCCCAAGGAGACGCTGACCGACAAGACGCTGCGGTTCTTCGCCTCGGAACTGATCCGCGAACAGATCCTCATAAATTACGACAAGGAGATCCCCTACAGCTGCGAAATCGAGATCGACGCCTACAAGGAGGAGCCGACGATCGACCGCATCAGCGCCACGATCCACGTGATGCGCGAGACCCAGAAGGGGATCCTGATCGGCCACAAGGGCGAGCGTCTGAAGAGGGTCGGCACCGCCGCCCGCAAGGAGATGGAGGCCTTTCTGGGCAAAAAAGTCTTCCTGCAACTCTTCGTCAAGGTATCGGACGGCTGGCGCGACAACGAACGCAAATTGCGTCAGTTCGGCTACGAGTTGGAATAATAAACGGGGTCGGCCATGCGTTGTAGCTGTATGATGAAGAGATTTCTGACCAGAATACTGTTGTCGGCGGCGGTTCTGACGACCGGCGCCACGGCGGTGCGGGCGCAATACAACCCGCAGTATTTCTTCTGGGTAGGGCGCAACTGCATGATCAACAACGACTACCAGGAGGCCATCCGCACGCTGAACACCCTGTTGCGTCACGACGAGGATGCTTTCGAGGGGTATTTCCTGCGCGGGATCGCCAAATACAACCTGAACGACCTTCTGGGTGCCGAAGCCGACTTCTCGACCGCCATCGAGAAAAACCCCGTCTACACCACGGCCTACACCTATCGCGCCATAACGCGCTCGCGATTAGGGAATTACGACGACGCGTTGAACGATTTCCGCGAAGCCATCGACCTGCGGCCCGACCTGCCGAACCCCTATTACAGCCGCGGCGTGACGCGTCTGCTGAACCAGCAGTTCAAAGAGGCCATCGCGGATTTCGACCACTTTATCCGCCAGGAGAACAAAGTCGCCGACGCCTACATCAACCGCGGCATGAGCTGGCTCTATCTCAAGGACACCACCCGTGCCTACGAGGACTTTTCGACCGCCATCCGCACCAACCGCGAAAACCCCGACAGCTACAACCGTCGCGGCGCCCTCTATCTGAAGCAGAACCGCTATGAGGAGGCCGAAGCCGACTTCGACAAGGCCATCTCGTGCGACTCGACCTATCTGCTCTCGTTCTTCAACCGCGCGCTGCTCTACTCCGACACCCACCGGCCGATGCGGGCACTGTCGGATTTCGACCACGCCATCCGTCTGGATTCGACCAACTCGCTCACCTATTACAACCGCGCCATTCTGCGCACGCAGATCGGCGACTACAACCGCGCATTGGAGGATTACGACCGCGTGGCCCTCTATTCGCCTCAAAACGTGCTGGTTTACTACAACCGTGCCACGCTCTATACCTATCTGGGCGACTACACCGCCGCCGTCAAGGACTATGACCGCGCCATCGAGCTCTATCCCGATTTCGCAAACGCCTATCTGAACCGCGCCGACCTGCGTTTCCTCCTGCGCGACGACAAGGGGGCCAAGGCCGACCGTCAGACCGCACAGCGCAAGATCGCCGCTTACAAATCGCGTTTGGCCGACAGCACCTACTCGATCTACGCCGACACCACACAGCGTTTCGACCGTCTGTTGTCGTTCGAGAGCAAGATGCCCGGCAACGACTTCACGCGCATCTCCACACGCAACGACGACGGCGATCTGCGGCTGATCCCGCCCTTCAAATTCACCCTCACGACACCCGACTCCGCCTTAGTGGTCCTGCGCCGCATCTACCGTCCGCGCCGTGCCGAGGATTTCCGCCGCAAGGTGGGAGTCGAGCAGCTGGTGCTGGCCTCGGGCGAGACGACACTGCCGGCCGACACGCTCGTCGCCCTCGACGAACGCTATGCCCGCCGCATCCGCGAAAACGGCGCCACGTGGGCCGACCTCTTCATGCGGGGCATCACGCAAGCGCTGGTAAAACAATACACCAACTCGGTGGGGACGCTCTCGCAGGCCATCGACATGAACCCCGCCAACCCGTTCCTCTACATCAACCGTTCGACGATCCGCGCCGAGATGATCGACTTCATCTCCTCGATCGACAACAGCTACCAGCGGGTGACGATCGACTCCGACCCCGCCAAACGGTTGCGCAACCAGGCCCGCACGTACAGTTACGACGAGGCCATCGAGGACCTGAACAAGGCGGCCAAGCTCTATCCCGACTACGCCTACACCTATTATAACCGGGGTTGTTTAGAGGCCCTTTCGGGCAAACTGCCCGAGGCTTACGACGATTTCACGCGGGCCATCGAGTTGAATCCCTCGCTGGCCGAGGCCTATTACAACCGCGGTCTGGTGCAGATCTTCATGAAGGACACGCGCAAAGGCTGTCTGGACCTCTCGAAAGCGGGCGAGCTGGGCATCAAGCAGGCCTACGACGCCCTCAGACGCTATGCACAGACCCAGAACGACTGAACAGCGGACCGCAGGGAATGACCGACAGAGCTTAACAAACGAAAAATCAATCAATAATCCATAAATAAAATGACCCAAGCAATTGCAAAAAAACTCAACGACTCGTTCGTTGCACGGTGGTCGGCCTTAGTGCTGGTCGCCTCGATGATGTTCTTTGCTTACATGTTCGTCGACGTCATGTCGCCGCTCAAGTCGCTCGTCGAGCAGACCCGCGGATGGGACAGCGCCACGTTCGGCATGTATGCCTCGTCGGAGTTCTTCCTGAACGTCTTCGTCTTCTTCCTCATCTTCGCGGGTATCATCCTCGACAAGATGGGCATCCGTTTTACGGGCCTGCTGTCGGCCTCGCTGATGGTGCTGGGCGCGGGGATCAAGTTCGTCGGTATCAGCGACTGGTTCCAGACCACGGCCATGTGCGAGTGGCTCAACTCGTGGTGGGTGGCCTTCCCGGGCAGCGCCAAAATGGCCTCGCTGGGCTTCATGATCTTCGGCTGCGGCTGCGAGATGGCCGGCACGACGGTGTCGAAGGCGATCGCCAAGTGGTTCCAGGGCAAGGAGATGGCTCTGGCGATGGGTCTTGAGATGGCCATCGCCCGTCTGGGTGTCTTTGCCGTGATGTGGATCGCCCCGATGATCTCGGAGGCTTACGACCAGTCGATCGTGGCTCCCGTGGCCTTCTGTTCGGCGCTGCTGGTGATCGGCCTGCTCTCGTACACGGTCTTCGTCTATATGGACAAGACGCTGGACAAACAGCTGATCGCCGCGGGCGAGATGAAGGAGGAGCAGTCGTCGGACGAGGAGTTCCAGATCAAGGACCTGGGCAAGATCTTCACCAGCAAGATGTTCTGGTTGGTAGCACTGCTGTGCGTGCTCTACTATTCGGCCATCTTCCCCTTCCAGCGCTACGCACCCAACTTCCTGGAGGTCACCCTCGGCATCTCCGCCGAACAGGCCGCCCGTCTGTTCAGCTTCTTCCCCATCCTGGCCATGTGTCTGACGCCGTTTCTGGGAGCCCTGCTGGACTTCAAGGGCAAGGGTGCCACGATGCTGATGGTCGGTTCGGTCGTGATGTGTCTGTGCCACCTGAGCTTCGCGCTGCTCCTGCCGCTCTATCCGTCGAAGGCGCTGGCCCTGCTGCTGATCGTCACGTTAGGCGTCTCGTTCTCGCTGGTTCCTGCGGCGCTGTGGCCCTCGGTTCCCAAGATCATCGACGCGAAGATCCTCGGCTCGGCCTATTGCGTGATCTTCTGGATTCAGAATATCGGCCTCTGCCTCACGCCGCTTTTGATCGGCCGCGTCCTGGCCTCGACGGGCGGCTACCGTATACCGATGCTGATCTTCTCGATGCTCGGCGTCGTGGCCTTCATCTTCAGCCTCTATCTGAAGATCGAAGACCGCCGCAAGGGTTACGGCCTGGAGCTTCCCAACGTCAGGAAATAGACTGCAAGGAGTTGAAACACAGGCGCGGGACGATCCGGAAGGTCGCCCCGCGCTTGTGTTTTGTCGCGGGTTGAGGCCGGGACGACAGACCGTTAAAGAGAAAACAGCACCGGCCCCGTTACGGCCGCGGCTAAAGCGATTGCAGCCGGGCGAGATAGTTGCGCCGCAGGTAGTCGGCGAGGGTGGGGGAGTCGAGCAGCTCGATGTCGTCCAGCAGACCGATCACAAAACGCCCGATACCCGCCATGTCGGCCACCTCGGTATCCAGAATCCAACGGTCGCCGCCGTCGGGGCGCAGGTCGCGCTCGGAGAGGGGATACTCCTCGGTCAGCAGGTTGTGGGCGCGCAGCCCCAAACGCAAACGGACCCGCGTCCGCCGCTCGCCGTTCATGCGGAAGATATCGGAAAACCCTTCGCGGTGGTCGTCGCCGTGTAGCCACGCCTCGGCGAGCACCTCCACCGAACCGATACGCGAAGTTTTGAACGATTTGCAGCGGCCGTCGTCCGGATCGTAACACCAGACCTGCACGTAATTGGTCGTGAACGAGAAGGGTTCGACACGGCGGTCGCGGACTCCGCCGCCGTGCGACGAGCTGTAATCGTGCAGGACGACCTGAAGCTGCTGTTCGATGGCCTCGATCAGGTTGTGGACAATGGAGCTGTTTTTGCCCTTGACGATGGTGTCGGCGAGCGATTTGTTGTCGTAGACGGTGTAGAGTTTCCGGCGCAGGTTGAGTTTGATGACGTTCGTGTCGTCGATGCTCTCGATCGCGCGCCTGAGGATCACGGCCTCCTCCTCGGTGAAGTGGACCAGCTGCGAAATATCCTTGAAATGGGGCGATTCCTTGTCGATACGGATGTAGTCGCCCGTGCGGCGGATCAGAAACCCCGCCTCGCGGAAGGTGTCGATATAGCGGTAGACGGTGCGCCGCGACATCCCCAACCGCACGGCCAGATCGTCGACCGTATACGTGGTGTTGGTCGTCAAAAGCTTCATCAAACGAAGCAGACGTTCGATTTTGGGTTGGTCCATCCGAAATTTTTGCTATATTTGGAGCTTGCTGGTGTTCCCGTTGTCTCTCCGGCGACGTGGCGTCACGGAATGCGCCTTTATGCGTGGACTCCTCCGCTTACCTCCCGGGGCCCGGGTTATCAAGAGCCTGGTTACCTACTGAAACCCCGACCTCTTCGCCCCCCCCGACGGCTCCGTTTAAGAGGCCAGCAGGGCGGACTCGATCTGCTCGACGGTGGCGCGGAAGGATTTGTCGGTCTCGATCAGATCGCTGACGACTTTGCAGGCGTGCAGGACGGTGGCGTGGTTGCGGCCTCCGACTGCGGCACCGATCACCGTCAGAGGGGACTTGGTGTGCTGCTTCGCCAGATACATGGCGATCTGGCGGGCCTGGGCGATGTCGCGCCGGCGTTCGGTCGAGTTCAGCCGCTCGCGGTCGATGTTGAAATAGCCGCACACGGTGTCGATGATCTGGTCGATGGTAATCTCGCGGCACGAGACCTTGACGTAGGCCTTCAGGATCTCCTTGGCCAGCGTGGTGGTGATCTTGCGGCCCAGCAGCTGCGAGTAGGCGATCAGCGACGAGAGCGCACCCTCGATCTCGCGGACGTTGGCCGAGATATTGTCGGCTAAATAGAAGATCACCTCCTCCGAAAGACGGAGGTCCAGACGGTTGATTTTCGAGCGGATGATCTTGAGCTTGGTCTCGTGGTCGGGCGTCGACAGCGAAGTGGTCAGCCCCCACTTGAAACGGGTCAGCAGACGGTCCTCGATATCCTTCAGCTCAACCGGCGGCTTGTCCGACGTAAGGATCAGCTGTTTGCCCGACAGGTGCAGGTGGTTGAAGATGTTGAAGAAGACGCTCTGCGTACCGGGTTTTCCGGTAAGCTCCTGAATATCGTCGATGATCAGCACATCGATCATCTGGTAGAAGTGGATGAAATTCGGGATATCGCCGTTGATGCGGGCTGTCTGGTACTGTGCCTGGAACTTGTTCATCGAGACGTAGAGCACCTGTTTTTCGGGATGGCGCATCTTGGTCTCCAGTCCGATGGCCTGCGCGACGTGGGTCTTGCCCAGGCCCGAATTGCCGTAGATATAGAGCGGGTTGAAGGGGGTGTTGCCCGGGTCTACCGCCACCGCCACGCCCGCCGCACGGGCCAGCCTGTTGCACTCGCCCTCGATAAAGTTCGAGAAGGTGTAGGCGGGGTTGAGGTTCGAGTCGATGGTGATGCGGCGAATGCCGGGGAAAACCAGGGGGTTGCGCACCTGCGTAGTGTCGGTCTGCTCGACGAACTTGTTGATCGATTTCAGGTCGGCCGTAGCGTTGAAATTGGCCTCGGGCGCAGGTTTGGGCACGGCATAGAAGAGCCGGGTCTGCTGGCCGTAGAACTGCGAGATGATCGGACGCAGGGACTTGATGTAGTTTTTCTCGATATGGGCGACATAACTGGCACTGGGCACCTGCAGACGCAGCGTCGTACCGTCGAATTCGAGCGGCACGATGGGTTGGAACCACCGCGCAAACTCCTCGTCGGACGTCTGTGCTTTGATCCGGTCGAGGCAATTTTGCCATACCGAACTGTCTGTTTGCGGATTAGTGACCATTATTGTGTTGTTGTGTCGTAGTGTTTCGTGTTTCGCACCGCAAAGTTGTGAATAATTTCTCAAAAATAATATTCTATTTGAGTTGTTTTTTTCGGAAATTTCATTATGGAAACAGAAGACGATTTTTTCGCAACAATTTTAACTCGCTGATTGTGAAGAATCCGTTTTTTTGCGTATATTTGCATATAAAATTTTACACACACGGAAAAACAACCTATAAACAGAATTGATATGGCAAACGAATTGGAACAATCGGTATTGGCCAAAGCCGAGAAATGGCTCGCGGGCAACTACGACGCCGAAACCAAAAAGCAGGTAAAGGCCCTGATGGAGAACGACCGCAAGGAGCTGATCGAGAGCTTCTACAAGGATCTGGAGTTCGGTACGGGCGGTCTGCGCGGCATCATGGGCGTAGGTTCTAACCGCATGAACATCTACACCGTGGGCGCTGCCACGCAAGGTCTCTCGAACTATCTGAAAATCAATTTCAAAGGCGAGCGCATCCGCGTAGCCGTAGCCCACGACAGCCGCAACAACTCGCGTCTGTTCGCCGAGCACGTGGCCGACATCTTCGCCTCGAACGACTTCGACGTATACCTCTTCGACGCCCTGCGCCCCACGCCCGAGTTGAGTTTCGCCATCCGCGAACTGAAATGCCATTCGGGTGTCGTGGTGACCGCATCGCACAACCCCAAGGAGTACAACGGCTACAAAGCCTACTGGACCGACGGTTCGCAGGTGACCGCGCCCCACGACAAGAACATCATCGAGGAGGTGGAGAAGATCACCGACATCTCGATGATCAAGAGCGGACTGAACAAGGAGAACATCACGATCCTGGACGAGAAGTTCGACGCCATCTACCTCGACCGCATCCACGACCTCTCGCTCTCGCCCGAGGCCGTCGCACACCACAAGGACATGCGTATCGTCTACACGCCGCTGCACGGTGCCGGCGTGCGTTTGGTGCCCGAATCGCTCAAACAGTACGGCTTCACCAATGTATATGTAGTGCCCGAGCAGGCCGTTATCGACGGTAATTTCCCCACCGTGGCATCGCCCAATCCCGAGGAGCGCGCCACCATGGAGCTGGCCATCGAGGCGGGTCGCAAGGAGGGTGCCGACTTGGTTATGGCCACCGACCCCGACTCCGACCGCGTGGGTCTGGCACTGCGCAACGCCAAGGGCGAATATGTGCTGCTGAACGGCAACCAGACCTTGTCGCTGCTTTTGAGCTACCAGCTGACCCGCTGGGCCGAATTGGGCAAACTCGACGGCAACCAGTTCGTGGTCAAGACGATCGTCACCTCGCAGATGGCCAACGCCGTAGCCGAACATTTCGGCGTGAAGTGCTACGACTGTCTGACGGGCTTCAAATACATCGCAAAGATTATCCGCGAGAACGAGGGCAAAGCCAAATATATCGGCGGCGGTGAGGAGAGCTTCGGCTATCTGGCCGGCGACTACGTGCGCGACAAGGATGCCGTTTCGGCCTGCTCGATGGCTGCCGAGGCTGCCGCCTGGGCCAAGGACACGATGGGCCTGACGCTCTACGAGTGGTTGCAGGAGCTGTACGTGAAGTACGGGTTCTACCGCGAGGGTTTAGTGTCGGTAGTCCGCAAGGGCAAGGAGGGCGCCGAGGAGATCCAGAAGATGATGGTCGACTTCCGTGCCAACCCGCCCAAGTCGATTTTGGGTTCGCCGGTGGTGAAGATCAACGACTTCCAGACGCTCGAGACCACCGACATCAAGAACGGCACCGTCACCCCGATCGACCAGGACCGCAGCAACGTGCTGCAGTGGTTCACCGAGGACGGCACGAAGGTATCGGTACGCCCGTCGGGCACGGAGCCGAAGATCAAGTTCTACTTCGGTGTGCGCGCCGACCTGAAGTCGGTAGCCGACTACGACCGCGTACTGGCCGAGTTGGACGCCAAGATCGAGGGGATCAAGGCCGACCTGAAGCTGATCTAAAATTCTGTCACAAAACGCCAATCGATCGGCGCTCCTCCGCGGGCGCCGATTTTTTTTTTGTATTCTCCGACAAACAGACTCCATTTCCGGGGCGAAATCCTCGGCACACTACCGGGGGCCACACAAAAACGGATAATCGCCAAAGCGGAAACCGCACAAATCGACGTGCCGGTTTCGTTTATTCGAAAATTTTACCGATATTTGTTTCGCAATACCCCCTTGAAGGCGGTTATCGGCAGGTATATCTTCATCTTTTGTGCAAGAAGGTGCAAGAAAGATCTTTTGCCGTAAAGAAAATGATGTTGTTCATTTTGTTTTACGCGCAATTTTTTCTATCTTCGCAGTGTGATACCTCGGTATCACGATACATATTAGATGAAAGTGTTTAACTTTTGTCCTTAACTGTGAATCCGGAAAATTCAAAGTATATAGGGATAAACGATAACACTCTTCGCTTGCTTTGGTATGTTGCGGATTCATCATCCCCATACCGAACGGGTGTGGGGTATTGTTTATTTGTATACGGGTCTTTCCGGAACCTACAGTTAGATAAACGTTAATTGCCTCACACTTATTTATTTTCCGTGACGCGCAGGGGCAAGGCGACACACAAAACTTAAAATATGGAAGAGCAACAAGTTTTGGAGCCGAAGACCCCCGAAAATCTGCAAAAAACAGAGATTCCGCAGAAACCGGACAGCTATCTGCCCTGGGCAATCCTCACCGCATTCGGATGTCTGCCGTGCGGCATTATTGCCATCATCTATTCGGCCAAGGTCGACTCGAGCTGGAATGCAGGACGTTACGATGATGCTTTCGACGCTGCCTTAACCGCCAGAAAGTGGACCTGGATCGGCGCCGGTCTTTGCATAGGTATCGTCCTGCTTAGCATCAATCCCATGCTTTACCTGATTGCTGTCGTCGGCGTCGCTATCGTTGCCGTATGTGATTTGCTGTAGCCCACCTCGACAGGTTCACGCGCGGTTGCGCACTCCGTCAGACCCTTTAAGACAGCGAGCCACTCGGGTGAAAAACATCCCTGTCTCCGTATTGGCTTCGTTTATTGAAGGATTCTGCCGATATTTGTTTCGCAACATTCCTAAAAATGGTGCGGATCGTTTGTTTTGTGCGCGATTTTTCCTATCTTCGCAGTGTTGCACCCGACGAGGGCGCAGAGGAAGACAACCCACAAATAAACTTAAGATATGGAACAAAGTACAATTTTGGGAGCCGATGACCCCAGAACATCCGCCCAAACCAAGACCCCGAAGAAACCGGACAACTATCTGCCCTGGGCAATCCTCACCACGCTGCTCTGCTGTCTGCCCTTCGGTATCGTCGCCATCATCTATTCGGCCAAAGTCGACTCCGAATGGAATGCAGGACATTACGATGCTGCCATCGACGCCGCAGCAGCCGCCAAAAAGTGGACCTGGATCGGCGCCGGTATCGGCATAAGCGTCATCCTGCTTTACGTGATCTTTATTGCCTGCGTCGCCTTTGCCGCCGCTACGGGTGCGTTAAATTAATCCTTTGACGGGTTCGCGCGCCGTTGTCCCCGACATCGGCGCGGCCCGTTATTCTTCTGTCGTATCGTCCCCCGGATCCCGTTACAGGCGGCACGGCGCATGGCGATCCGAAACTACGTTGACGAATGACCCACTCCAAGAGACAAAAAAACCTTCTGTGGATCGTCGCAACCCTCGTCGGCGTTGCGGCCCTCTTCTTTTACTGGCGTTTCGATCCGCTGCAAACGTCGTTGATGCCCCGGTGTCCCTTTCGGATGCTCACCGGCCGGTCGTGTCCCGCCTGCGGCAACCAGCGCGCCCTGCACGCCCTGTTACACGGGCATATCGCCGAAGCCTGGCACTTCAACCGATTCCTCGTCCTCTCGATCCCGTATTTCGCCGCCGTCCTCTGGACCACGTTATCGCACACTCCCCGCGCCCAGCGCTGGCGTCCGGTCGTCCAGCACCCGCGGGTCATCATGGCCTTCTTCTGGTTGACCGTCCTCTGGTGGATCGGACGCAATATTCTGAATATGTAGCCGACGCACATTGCGCTCCCCGGGCCAATGATCTGGCCCAGCCGCGCGGGCGGGTTTGACAAGGTGAACTGACAACGGGGCTGACGCACGACTGTCCTCCTTGGGCCCGTGGTCGGGCCCAGCCGGACGGGCGAACCCGAA
>CAZHMX010000041.1:0-15616 GCA_964533725.1 uncultured Alistipes sp.
TCTTGAAAATCTGCTCGAAGCCCAGGAACTTCAGGATCGAGGGGTTCACCGAGGGGTGGAAACGCAGACCTCCCTTATAGGGACCGATGGCGTTGTTGAACTGGAAACGGTAACCCGTGTTGACCTGCACCTGACCGTTGTCGTCCGTCCACACCACCTTGAAGGTGAAGCTGCGATCGGGCTCGACGATACGCTCGGCAATCTTGTTGGCCTCGAATTCGGGGTGACGATTATAGGCCTCTTCAACGGTTGTGAGCACCTCGCGGACTGCCTGCAGGTACTCGCTCTCGCCCGGATGTTTCCGTTCGAGTTCTTCCATCAGTTTGTTAACATTCATGGCTTTTAGGTGTTTTATTAATTGGTTTTCTTTGCTCTGTTTTGTTAATTTGCTAACACAAATATAGATCTTATTTTCGAATGTTGTACCGTTTTTATCGAAAATTTTTCACTCCGGGCTCTTTCCCCGCGCTCTTTTCCGGCTCCGGAACCTCCCGCACCCGGACTCTTGCGCCTCAACGCCCCTCCGGTGCCGGCACACCGGGATCTGCGACGCCCACATAACCGCGGCCCGTGCGGCCGTCGATGCAGACCTCCAGCGGGGCTTCGAAGTGCACTACGCGGAGGTATTCGCCCTCGTAGACCGCATCGGCCCGATCCAGCCGCGCCGAGTCGAAACGGCCGTCGCCGTGCACCTCGTCGATGGTCAGATAGCCCACGCCGAGCGAGGTGACATTCTGGAAAAAGTGGGTGCCCTGGCTGGGTTCGACACAGAAACCGCGCAGCGTGGTCTCGACGATCACTTTGGCCTCCGAGATATGGGTCCACTTGACGGGCACGCCCAGGAAGGGATCCGACGAGCCCCAGCGGCCCGGGCCGACCAGCACATAGCCGCTCCCCCGCTCGCGCATCCGCGCATTGACGGCGAGCAGTTCCTCGGCGATCTCGCGGGTCTTCAGCGGGTCGAACCTTTCGGGGCGCACGTAGACCACATCCGCGATGCCGTTCATGCGGCCCACACCCAGGGCGTGGCCGGAGTAGACGATCGCCTGCGCAGGGTCGATCCGCGACCAGTCGACGGGCCGGTTGTCGTGGTTGTCGATGATCGGGCGGATCTGCAACAGGTTGAGCGTCAAGCGTTCGTTCGGTCCGACATCCATATTGGCCGCAAACTCCACCTCCACGGGGCAGCGCATCTCCTCGGCTCCCATCGCGAGCACGTCGCGCAAGATGGCGGCAATGGGGAAGGTGTTGTATTTCAGGATATTGTTAAAGGTAATCAGCTTCGTGCCGCGCTCATAGGGCGAGTCGCAGATCCGTCCGTTCAGGCGGTCCCAGGTCGACATCACGTGCACGGCGTTGCGCAGCCCGGCCACCTCGGTCAAGGGCAGCGAGCAGATATTGACACAGTCGTCGACCGACGTGCGGAAGGCTTCGGGACGCAGCGAGAGCACATGGACCTCCTTTTGGGTGTCGCGCAGGGCCAGCTCGGGGGTCGACGTCTGCAACACCTTCTGCGGGTGAGCGGGCGAGAAACGGAGCGTGCGGCTCCCCTCGACCACCGCCTTGCCCAGCCCCATCGCCAGGTGACAGATCCCCTCTTCGGGGCGCTCGTCGCCCAGCGGGTAACAGTTGATCGACCGCGCGACGCCCGAGAAGGTCGGGAAAAAGCAACCCGCCTCCTCCGTGCCGCAGACCTCCTGCACGATCACGGCCATCTTCTCCTCCGACAGCAGGTTCTGCGAGGTCTGGATATAGGCCCGCGAAGCGGCGAAATAGACCGAGGCATAGACGCTCTTGATGGCGCGAAGCAACAGACGCAGGGTCTGTTCGTCGTCCCGCGTGCGGGGGATCATATAGGTGGAATAGATTCCCGCGAACGGCTGATAGTGCGAATCCTCCAGCTTCGACGACGAACGCACGGCCAGCGGACGGTCGACCGTCCGTATGTAGGCCCGCAGCTCCTCGATCAGGCGGTCGGGCAGCTGCGAGGAGACGAATTCGGCCAGCACGCCCTCGTCCGAGAGCTCCGAGGCGATGACCGACTCCAGACCGTTGCGGCGGATGAACTCGTCGAAGTAATCCGTTGCCACGACCACCGTGCGCGGAATGACGATCCGCACCTCGGCATGACGGTCGTAGAGGTCGTATTTTTGCAGGACACTGTTCAGGAAAGCCAGACCGCGGGCCTTGCCGCCGAGCGACCCCTCGCCCAGACGCGCAAAGCCGATGGCGTCGCTGTAGGTCTCGGGATCGAAGTGTGCCACCACGCCCTGCCCCAGCAGCGTGCGGTAGTCGCGGATCAGGGCCACCAGGGCGGCACGGTGGTCGGCCGTCGAACGGAAATTGTCGGCATCGAGCCGCCGGATCAAGGCCGCCAGCGGAAAGAGGCCGCGCGCATTGAGCCACTTCGAGAGGTTGTTCTGCGAGGTGTTGTAATTAAGGACGTCGTCGGGCACCGTCGCCACCGCCTCCTGCATCTGCAAAAGGTCCTTGGCGCGCGCGATCACCTCGCCGCTCTCCAGATCGCGGAAACAAAAGTCGCCGAATCCGAACTCGCGGCGGATAAACCGGCTCAACTCCTTGAGCAGCGACTTCGAGTTCTTGGCAATAAACCCGGCGCCCAGGCGTGCCGCCTCCTCGGCATAGTCGGTCTGCGACGACTGCAACAGCACGGGCATCAGCGGGTTGTCCTCCTTGATCAGGCGGCAGAGGTCGATTCCCGCGTCGCATTTCTCGGTCTCGGCCGCGTCGCCCTCGTGCAACACGAAACCGACGTCCGAGATGACGCCCAGAAGGTTGTCCGCATACCTGCGGTAGAGAGCGACGGCCTGTTCGTAGTTGTTGGCCAGCAGGACTTTGGGGCGCGCCCGCTTGCGCAGCACCTGTTGCTGCTCGTTGAGCGCGTCTTTCAAAAACTCGGTATTCTGTTGCAGCAGCAGTTTATAGAGCTCGGGCAGGTAGGTCGAATAGAAACGCACCGAGTCCTCGACCAGCAGAATAGCCTGCACGCCGCCCGGATAGATATCCTCCGGGGCGTTCATCTTGTCCTCCATCAGCTTGATGATGGCGATAATCAGCTCGGCATTGCCGTGCCAGCAGAAGATCGAGTCCAGCCCCGAACGGTCGCGGCTCTCGATGCGCCGGTAGACATCCTTCGAAAAGCTCGTCAGCAGCACCACAGGGATCTGCGCCCAGCGCTCCTTGACCATCCGCGCGAAGGTGAAGACATCCGGCTCGCCGACGTTGTACATCGTCAGGATAAAGTCGAACGACGCGTCGCGCTCCAACAGCTCCAGCGCCTCGGCCGTGTCGCCCACACGCGTAAACGAGGGCGGATTGGACATCTTGAGGTCCACATATTCGCGCGTGATCAGCTGTTCGATATGGCCGTCCTCTTCGAGGATATAGCCGTCGTAACTGCAACAGATCAACAGGATCTTGTGGATTCTGTGCTGCATGAACCGCCGGGGTGCAGGCGTTCCGGCAGGCATCGGATCGTTCATGGTCGGGATGGGGGTTAAAGGAGGGTTAAAAAAGCATCAGGGAGGGGACAGACAGCAGGTGCGGAGGAGCATGCCGGACCGTTCCCGGCGTCTCCCCCGCACCGCGCGGCCGGATTAAAACTGTTTGCAGAGGTCGATCATCTCGATGGCGGTCATCATGGCATCGTAGCCCTTGTTGCCGCTCTTGGTGCCGGCACGCTCGACGGCCTGCTCGATCGAATCGGTGGTCAGGATGCCGAAGATCACCGGAATACCCGTCTTCAGGCCGACGGCCGCCACCCCTTTGGTCGCCTCGTTGGCCACCATATCGAAGTGGGGCGTGGCGCCGCGGATCACGGCACCCAGACAGACTACGGCGTCGTAACGGCCGCTTGCGGCCATCTTCTGCGCCGCCAAAGGCAGTTCAAAGGCACCCGGAACGCGTGCCACATCCAGCGTCGCGGGATCGCCGCCGTGGCGCGTAAAGGCATCTACTGCACCCTCGAGCAGTTTCGAGGTGATAAAATCGTTGAAACGGGCCGTGACGATACCTACACGCTGGCCCTCGGCCAAAAGTTTACCTTCGATAAAATTCATCTTTTTTCAATATTTTATGTTTTTCAATATCCGTTCAATCTCTTCCGACGCATCCCGGGCCCTTTCCGTCTTTTCGGTGCTTTTCGACACTCACGATGCCGCCCGAGGTTTTTGCCGTTACTTTTCCGGGGTCTCCGGGCCGGCGGCAGGTTCGGTATTCTGGGCGTCGCGCACATGCAGCAGGTGGCCCATCTTCTTATATTTGGTATAGAGGTAGAAGGCGTTGCGCTCGTTGCAGGTCATCTCGATCGGTTCGCGGCCCGCGATCTCCAGACCGTAACCCTCCAGACCGTAGATCTTCATCGGGTTGTTGGTCATCAGGATGAGCTTCTTCAGTCCCAGGTCGGCCAGAATCTCGGCCCCCGTGCCGTACTCGCGCAGGTCGGGTTTGAAACCCAGCGCCAGGTTCGCCTCCACGGTGTCCATGCCGCCGTCCTGCAGGTTGTAGGCCTTGAGTTTGTTGATCAGTCCGATCCCGCGGCCCTCCTGACGCAGGTAGAGCACCACGCCGCGGCCCGCCTTTTCGATCCGCCGCAGCGCCTCGGCCAGCTGCTCGCCGCAGTCGCACCGAAGCGAACCGAAGGCGTCGCCCGTCAGACACTCCGAGTGCACGCGGCACAACACCGGCTCATCGGTCCGCACATCGCCCTTGACCAACGCCACGTGGTGTTCGCCCGTGATCCTGTTCACATAGCCGTAAGCCCGGAAATGGCCGTATTTGGTGGGCATATCGGCCTCCGTCACCCGTTCCACCAGGATCTCGGTGCGGCGGCGGTAGGCGATCAGGTCGGCTACCGTGATGACCTTGAAACCGTGCTCCCGGGCAAAGGCCAGCAGTTCGGTCGTACGCATCATCGTGCCGTCCTCGCGCATGATCTCGCAGCACAGGCCGCAGGGTTTCAGCCCCGCGATGCGCATCAGATCGACCGTCGCCTCCGTATGGCCCGAACGGACCAGAACGCCCCCTTCGCGCGCCTGAAGCGGGAACATGTGGCCCGGACGGCGGAAATCGGCCGGCCGCGCCTCCTCCTCAACGCACTTCAAAGCCGTATAGGAGCGTTCGGCGGCCGAAATGCCCGTCGTCGTATCGACATGGTCGATCGAGACGGTGAAGGCCGTCGCATGATTGTCGGTATTGTTGGCCACCATCTGCTGCAGGTCCAGTTTTTGGCACAGCTCGCGGCTCATCGGCATGCAGATCAAGCCCTTGGCATAGGAGGCCATGAAATTGACATTCTCCAGCGTGGCATGCTCGGCGGCGCAGATCAGGTCACCCTCGTTCTCGCGGTCGGGGTCGTCGACAACGACGATGATCCGTCCCGCGCGCAACTCCGCCGCAGCCTCCTCGATGGTATTGAATTTCGATTGTTCCATTTTTAAGCAGGTATAATTGTTTTGTTAAAATCCGTTTTCGGCCAGTTTCTCGAACGTCAGACCGCCCGTTGCGGGTTGGCTGCCCATCAGTTTCTCGACATATTTCACCAGCATATCGGCCTCGAGGTTGACCTCGTCGCCGACGCGTTTGGCGTGCAGCGTGGTCTGCGACTGCGTATGCGGAATCAGCGACACGGCAAACGTCGAACGGTCGACCGCCGCCACCGTAAGGCTCACGCCGTCGATCGTGACCGACCCCTTCTCCACCACATAGCGGAGCACCGTCTGCGGCGCCGCTATGGTCATCCAGCGGGCCGATCCGTCTTCGCGCAGGGCCGCGATCCTGCCCCGGGCATCGACGTGTCCGGCGACCAGATGGCCGCCCAGACGTCCGCCCAGAACCATCGCCCGCTCCAGATTCACCCGGTCGCCCGCGCGCAATCCGCCCAGCGTCGAGCGGTTCAGCGTCTCGTGCATCACATCGGCCGAAAAACCGTCGGCACCTATGCGCGTGGCCGTCAGACAGACCCCGTCGGTGGCGATGCTGTCCCCCTCGCGCGTCCCCTCCAGAACCTTCCGGGCCGCAATCTCCAGCGTCACCCCCGCCGTATGGCGGCGGATGGCGCGGACGGTGCCCACTTCTTCTATAATTCCCGTAAACATAATCAATTGCGTTTAACGATACCGCTGATCATAATATCGCCGTCGAACGACACGGTGCGGATGTTCTCCAGCCTTACGGCATCAGCCATGCGCGCTATGCCGCGTCCTTCGACGGGGGTTTTGGCCTCCGCGCCGCCGACCAATTTCGGGGCGATAAAGGCGCACACCTCGTCGATGTTGCCGCTGCGCAGGAAGGCCTCGTTCAGCGTTCCGCCCCCCTCCAACAGCACCGAGTCGATCCCCGCCCGGCCGATCTGCCGCATCAGGTCGTCGATATCCAGTTCGCCGTCGCGGCGGTCGCAGCACCAGGTCTCCACCCCCGCCTTGCGCAACAGTTCGACACGGGGTGCCGGCGCGGCGGCGGTGTGGGCGACGATCGTCCGATAGCTGCCCGCCGTCTGCACCAACTGCGATTCGAGCGAAATGCGCGCCGACGAATCGGCTACAATGCGCACGGGCTGACGGACCTCCTTGCCCTCAAGACGGCAGTTGAGCATCGGATCGTCGGCCGCGACGGTGCCGATACCCGCCAGAATGGCCATGTGGCGGTGACGCATTCGGTGCACCTCGGTCAGAGCCGACGGTCCCGTCACCCAGCGCGAATCGCCCGTTGCGGTGGCGATCTTGCCGTCGAGGGTCATCGCGCTCTTCATCACCACCCACGGAAGCTGTGTGGTGATGTATTTGATAAAGACCCGATTCATATGGCGCAGCTCCTGCTCCATCACGCCGCACGTCACCGAGATTCCCGCCTCGCGCATCTTCGCGATTCCCTTGCCCGCCACCAAAGGGTTGGGGTCTTCGTGGCCGACCACCACGCGCGAGATGCCCGAATCGATGATGGCATCGACGCAGGGAGGCTGTTTGCCGTGGTGACAGCAGGGCTCCAGCGTCACATAGAGGGTCGCGCCCGAGGGCGACTCGCTGCAACGGGCCAGGGCATTGCGTTCGGCATGGAGCGAGCCCCAGCGCTCGTGCCACCCCGCGCCGATAATGCGGCCGTTGCGGACGATGACCGCACCCACCAGCGGGTTGGGATTGACCCATCCTTCGCCCCGCATGGCCAGCTCGACGGCCCGCTGCATAAAACGCAGATCGTTTTGACTGTACATCATAACCTTCGTGTTTTCAATAACGTTCGGGAAACAAAAAGCCCGAAACCTTCGCGGATTCCGGGACGGGAGAACAGCAGGGATGTGTAGGGCGGGCCGAAGCCCCGGCGGAGTACGGACAGGACGGAATCGCCCGCCGACAGAGACCCGACCGCCGGCGTCCGCAAAAGACGCCCCGATACGCGGCCTCACCGCCCCCTGCGCATTCTACCATCCGGACTGTACCGTCGGCATCGGAATTTCACCGATTCAGTCCCGTATGGAGCCGCGCGCCGCAATCGGTATCCATGACATCCCGGTTTCATGCAGAATCCGGTCCTCGCAAACAGACCCGACCCCTAAACCGTCGCTTTTGTCCGCAGCCCGTTCCGCCGTTTCCACAGACCGAACCGCTCCATAAAGCCTTGCCGATTGCCCTGCGCTCCTCGGGATTCGCGGGCTTTGACCGCCGGTAGGGAGTTGCACCCTGCCCCGAAAACGCATTTGGTTCGACAAAGATAGGGAAAAAGAGAATCATTTCAAAATTTTTTTGACAGCAGCGGAGGTCGCGAGAGATTTTCACCGCCCGAAGGGCAAAAAAAACGGGAGAAAATTTCGGGTTTCGTTTTTTATTGTTATCTTTGTAGAGTAAAACTTCAACCAAAAAATCTTACCTATGAATCAAAAACTCCTCGATATCGCGGGCCGGTTCGCACTCGAAGGTGAAATCTGCAAAATCGAATCCCTCGGACAGGGCTTTATCAACGACACCTTTATCGTCCGCACGCCGGAGGGCGCACCCGACTATATCCTCCAGCGCAAAAACCACGCGATCTTCCCCGATGTCCCCGCCATGATGGACAACATCCTCAAGGTGACCGCCCACATCCGCGGGCAGGTGATCGAACAGGGCGGCGACCCGATGCGCGAGGTGATGACGGTCGTGCTGACCCGCGAGGAGGGCAAACCCTATGTGATCGTCGACGGCGAATACTGGACCGTGAGCCTCTTCATTGCCGACACGGTGGCCTACGATCGCGCCGACACGCCCGCACTGGCACGCAAAGGCGGCGAGGGTATCGGCAAGTTCCAGGCCCAGCTGGCCGACTTTACCGAGCCGCTGCACGAGACGATCCCCGGGTTCCACGATATGGCTTTCCGCTTCAAGCAGTGGGATGCCGTGCTGGCCGCCGACCCCGCAGGCCGCAAAGCCTCGCTGGAAAAGGAGATCGGCTGGATCGAGAGCCGCCGCGAGCAGATGCTGGAGTTCCGCAAGCTGATCGGTCCCGTTCTGCCCGTACGCGTGACGCACAACGACACGAAGATCAACAACGTGCTCTTCGACAAGAAAGGCGAAGTGCTCTGCGTCATCGACCTCGACACGGTGATGAACGCCTCGCCGCTGAACGACTACGGCGACGCCATCCGCACCTATACCAATACGGGCGCCGAGGACGACCGCGACCTCTCGAAGGTGGGCATGTCGATGGAGATGTTCGAGGCCTACACCGACGGCTATCTCTCGCAGCAGGCCACGAAGCTCTGCCAGGCCGAGTTGGACTATCTGGCTTTCGGTGCGCGCTACATCGTCTTCGAGCAAGTGCTGCGCTTCCTGATGGACTACATCGACGGCGACCGTTACTACCGTATCGCCAGCCCCGACCACAACCTCGTCCGCACGCACGCCCAGTATGCCCTCTTGGAGAGCATCGAGGCCCAGTACGACGCCATGTGCGAGGTGGTCCGCCGAATCGCCGCCAAATACCGCCGATAACCGGGGGGGGGCCGCGAAAGACAGAAGAACAACCCGGGGGCTGCCGTAAAAGAGAGAAGAGCAGCCGGGGGCACAAGAGAGAGATGAGCAATCGGAAAGGACACAATAAAGAGCAACCGGAGAAGTTCATAAAAAAACACCGAAAGGATCGAACAAAAATTGAGCATATGGCACAGATCCATCCCGAATACACACCCGAGGCGCAGGCGATTTACGACCGGTTGAGCGACGAACTGGACCGGATCGACACCTATTGGCGTCGCGGCGGCGAACAGGCCGGGGTGACGTTCGAGGAGGACGAGTGGCCATGGACCGATCGCGATGTGTGCAGCCGCTATTTCGGCGTGCTCGACGCCTGGCTGCATGAACTCCGGCCGCTTCTGGCCTGTGCCGATACTCCGGCGCTGAACCTCTACAAAAAGGCACTCGACGGCGTGTTGCAGCTGCACGGCCACCCCGACGAGCTGATCTGGGAAGAGGTGTCGCAACACGGACCCGCCTATAAAGAAATATACAGCCGAATGGTTACAACGATAAAAGAGTACGACCCCGAAGTGGTCGGAAACCGGGGGCTCGACGAGATTTTCGCCGAGTGCACCCCCTGTCCCGTCGCCTGCAACAACTGGGCGGCGGAGTATCCCTATGCGCCGACGGTGGCATTCCGCATGTTCCACACGGGCGAGAAACTTTATGTGCGTTTCGAAGTCGCGGAACGTTACACGATGGCCCGCGTCACGGAGGATCAGGGACGCGTCTGGACCGATTCTTGCGTCGAGTTCTTCATAGCGCCCGACGGCGGGGGATATTACAATTTCGAGTGCACCTGCATCGGCAAGCTGCTGCTGGCCTACCGCAAGGAGCGCCCCAACCCCACGTCGGCACCCGACGAAGTGATGGCCTCGATCGTCCGCATCCCGTCGATCGGCACCGAACCGTTCGAAGAGCGCGAGGGCGACAACCGCTGGACGATGACGCTGGAGATTCCCGCCACGGCACTCTTCATGCACCGTTTCACCACATGGAAGGGGCTGTGCGCCGCCGCGAACCTCTACAAGTGCGGCGACGACCTTTCGCACCCCCACTTCCTGTCGTGGCAGCCGATCGCGCTCCCGAAGCCGAACTTCCACTGCCCCGAATTTTTCAGACAAGTCGAATTTAACTAACAGATACCATGAACAACAAGTATGCTTTACCCAAAGACGGCGGTTTGATCGCCTCGGCCGTACCGAGCGACCTGCTGCACCGTTACGAGAAGATGCGCACCAACATCTACGAAAACGAGTATGCCGGTGTGCAGTATGTGGCCGACGAGATCGTCAAGATGGTCGCCGCGCACGACAACAAGTCGCTCTTCGTGCTGGGCATTTCGACCGGCCGCACGCCCCTGGGCCTCTATCGCGAACTGGTCGCCCGCCATCAGAAGGGTGAGATCAGCTTCAAGAACGTAGCCGTCTACTCGCTCGACGAGTTCTACCCCATCAAGTCGACCGAGCAGCAGAGCCGCAACTACCGGATTCACGAGGACTTCCTGAACCATATCGACATCGACCACGAGAATGTACATATCCCCGACGGCACGGTGGCCAAGGAGAATATCTCGGAGTACTGCGCTGCCTTCGACGAGTCGATCAAGAAGATCGACCTGATGATCGTCGGCATCGGCGAGCACGGACAGGTCGGATTCAACGAGGCCGGTGCCTATGCCAAGTCGCGCACCCGTTTGGTGAAACTCACCCACAACTCGCGCAAGATCCAGTCGGGCGCCTTCTTCGGCCTGGAGAACACCCCGAAGATGGCCATCACGTTAGGTCTCGAGACCGTTATGCGTGCCGACCGCATCATCATGATGGCCTGGGGCGAGAACAAAGCCCAGGTGGTTCGCAAGGTGGTCGAGGGCCCCTGCACCGAGCAGGTTCCCGCCAGCGTGCTGCAGACCCACGAGCATATCGAGGTCGTGACGGACGAGAATGCCGGCGAGTTGCTGACCCGCGTGCAGACCCCGTGGCTGGTCGGCCCGTGCGACTGGACGCGCAAGTTCATCCGCAAGGCCGTCGTATGGCTGTGCGGCGTGGTGGACAAACCGATCCTGAAGCTCACCTACAAGGATTATATCGAGAATTCGCTGGGCGAACTGCTGGAGAAGGTCGACTCGTACGACCAGATCAACATCAAGGTCTTCAACGACCTGCAGCACACCATCAGCGGCTGGCCGGGCGGCAAACCCAATGCCGACGACACGAACCGTCCCGTCGCCTCGACGCCGTTCCCCAAGCGCGTGGTGATCTTCTCGCCCCACCCCGACGACGACGTGATCTCGATGGGCGGCACGTTCATCCGTCTGGTCGAGCAGGGTCACGACGTACACGTGGCCTACGAGACCTCGGGCAATGTGGCCGTGCACGACGACGTCGTCTTCCAGAATATCGACACCGCACGCGAGCTGGGTTATGGCGACCATGTGGACGAGGTCCGTCAGATCATCGCCTCGAAGAAGAAGGGCGAGCCCGAACCCCGCGCACTGCTCAACCTCAAGGGGGCCATCCGTCGCGCCGAGGCCCGTTCGGCCGTCCGCTCGTTCGGTCTGAATCCCGACACCAACGCCCACTTCCTCAACCTGCCCTTCTACGAGACGGGCGGTATCAAGAAGGGACAGCTCTCGGAGGCCGACACCGAGATCATCGTCAAGCTCCTGCGCGAGGTGAAGCCCCAGCAGATCTATGCCGCCGGCGACTTAGCCGACCCGCACGGCACGCACCGCGTATGTATGGAGGCCGTATTGAACGCTCTGGAGGTGGTCAAGGAGGACGAGTGGATGAAGGATTGCCACCTGTGGCTCTATCGCGGCGCCTGGATGGAGTGGGATCTGGGTATGGTCGACATGGCGGTGCCCCTCTCGCCCGACGAGCTGATCAAGAAACGCCACGCCATCTATCGCCACCTCTCGCAGAAGGACATCATGCCCTTCCCGGGCGACGACCCGCGCGAATTCTGGCAGCGCGCCGAGGAGCGTACGCAGAACACCGCCCGTCTGTACGACAAGCTGGGCATGGCCGAATATCAGGCCATCGAGGTCTTTGTTAGAATGTTTTAACCCTGTAAATAAGTAAATTTATGCGACTGATTATCGAACATACCGCCGAACAGGTTGCCCAGTGGGCCGCCCGCTACATCGTCTCGGAGATCAAAGCCAAAGCCGCCCGCACCGACGCGCCCTTCGTGCTGGGTCTGCCCACCGGCTCGACGCCGCTGGCCACCTACAAAGAGCTGATCCGCCTGTACAAAGCCGGCGAGGTATCGTTCCAGAACGTCATCACGTTCAATATGGACGAGTATGTAGGGCTTGCCGAGGAGCATCCCGAGAGCTACCACTCCTTTATGTGGAACAACTTCTTCAGCCACGTGGACATCAAGCGCGAAAACGTCAACATCCTGAACGGCAACGCAGCCGATCTGGCCGCCGAGTGCGCCGACTACGAGGCCCGCATCGAGAAGGCCGGAGGTATCGACCTCTTCATGGGCGGCGTGGGCGAAGACGGCCACATCGCCTTCAACGAACCCTTCTCGTCGCTCAACTCGCGCACGCGTCAGAAGACCCTGACGCAGGACACCATCCTCGTCAACTCGCGTTTCTTCGGCGGCGACACCTCGTTGGTTCCCAAGACCGCACTGACCGTCGGCGTGGGGACGATCCTCGCCTCGAAGAAGGTGATGATCCTGGCCACCGGCCCGAAGAAGGCCCGCGCCGTGCGTCACGGTGTCGAGGGCAGCTACAACCACCAGTGGACCATCACCGGTTTGCAGGTTCACCCCGCCGGAATCCTCGTTTGCGATGACGATTCGGCCGGCGAACTGCGCGTGTCGACCTATCGCTATTTCAAGGATATCGAGCGCGACAACCTGATCTAACCCGTTATCTTCCCCAGAAGCAAGCCCTCCCGAAGTTTCGGGAGGGCTTGCTTTTGGAATCTCCACACACAGTATCTTGATGCGACTGTCCTCCTTGGGCTGGTGATCCAGCCCAGCCGGACGGGCGAACCCGAACAATATGTTTTCTTGCGGGTGGGTATATTTTTCTCCCGTGGCGGCGTGGCGTTGCAAACGCCCGCCCCACGGAAGAAAAATATACCCACCCGCAAGAAAACACACGGACCGGGGAGCGCCGCGCGGCAAGGGGCGGGGTCCCGATCCCGCCCCGACGAGCGCAACGTCGTCAAGCTACCCGCGGGCCAGGGCGCGGCCGAACCAGACGAGCAGGACACCCAGGACCAGCGTGCCGACAAGATAGAGACCGAAAAGGCCGAAGTGACGCTGCTGCAAGAGCAGATAAATATCATCGGCGAAGGAGGAGAAAGTCGTCAGACCGCCGCAGAGACCCGTCACCAGAAAGACATTCATCTGGGCCGAGATGAAGTGGTTCTTTTCGACCCATCCGAGGAATATTCCGATCAAAAAACTGCCCGTCAGATTGACGATAAATGTTCCCCACGGGTAGGGCGTGGGACCGAACAGACGGGCCATCTGTCCCGTCAGATAGCGCAGGCAGGTGCCGACCATACCGCCCAAACCTGCGATAATCATCATTTTAAACATCTTTTATTCAATTTTTTCGGCGACCTGCCGGCCGCCCGTTCCGGTACTTCCGAGTGCAAAATCGATGCCGCAGCGTGGCATACAATTTGCGCCTCTGCGGACAAAATTATAAAAAAATTTCCGATTATGCATTTGACACCGAAAGAGATCGACAAGCTGATGCTCCTCTCGCTGGGGCAGATTGCCGAACGACGCAAAGCAAAGGGGCTCAAGCTCAACCATCCCGAGGCTGTGGCCTACATCATCTCCGCCGCCCTGGAGGGTGCGCGCGAGGGCAAGACCGTCGAGGAGGTAATGACCTCGTCCGCGAGTGTCCTCCGGCGCGAGGACGTGATGGAGGGCGTGCCCGAGATGATCGAACTGTTGCAGGTGGAGGCCGTCTTCACGGACGGGTCGCGCCTGGTTAGTATTCACCACCCGATCAAATAGTTACGTGCCATGGAAAAGAATCAGAATGCCGCTGCAGCGCAGCCGAAACAAGGACAGCAGAATCAGGGACAGCAAAACCAGGGACAGCAAAACCAGGGACAGCAAAACCAGGGACAGCCGGCTCCCGGCAAGGACCCGAAAACCAAGAACACCGACGCACTGCGTCAGTCGAAACTCTATCCGGGCAAGGAGGGTTTCACCCCGTCGGAACCCGTGGCCGTCGGCGGCGTATGGCTCGCACAGGATCCCATCGAGTACAACACCGGCCGCAAGACCCTCAAAATAAAGGTGGCCAACACAGGCGACCGACCGATCCAGGTGGGTTCCCACTTCCACTTTTTCGAGGTCAACCGCTATCTGGAGTTCGACCGCGACGCCACGTTCGGTTACCACCTGAACATCCCGGCCACGACGGCCGTGCGTTTCGAGCCGGGCGACTGCAAGGAGGTGGAGCTGACGCCCTTCTCGGGCAAACGCCGCATCATCGGCTTCAACTCCTTAGTGATGGGTTATGCGGGCGACGAGAACGACCCCGGGTATGCCCCCGCACGGATGCAGGCACAGCGCAGGGTGCGCGAGGCCGGGTTCAGGACGACGTCACGGAACGCCGCGAAGGCAGAGAAAACAACGGTTGAAAACGAAGAAAAAAGATAACCTATGGCAACAATTACAAGGCAGCAGTACAATAACCTGTTCGGCCCCACGGTGGGCGACAAGATCCGTCTGGGAGACACGGGTCTCTACATCGAAATCGAACGCGACCTGCGCGAATACGGCGACGAGGTGGTCTACGGCGGCGGCAAGACGATCCGCGACGGTATGGGTCTGGCCAACACGATGACCTCGGCCGAGGGATCGCTGGACCTGGTGATCACGAACGTCACGATCGTCGACCCGATGCTCGGCGTGGTGAAGGCCGATGTCGGCATCAAGGACGGCAAGATCGCGGGCATCGGCAAGGCCGGCAACCCCAACATCATGCACGGCGTCCATCCCGACCTGATCACAGGTACGGCCACCGACGCCATCTCGGGCGAACACCTCATTCTGACGGCGGCGGGTATCGACGGCCACGTCCACATGATCGCCCCGCAGCAGGCTTATGCGGCGTTGAGCAACGGCATCACCACCCTCTTCGGCGGCGGTATCGGTCCCACGGACGGCAGTAACGGCACCACGATCACCTCGGGCCGCTGGAATATCGAGCAGATGCTGGGTTCGCTGGAGACGCTGCCCATCAATGTCGGACTCCTGGGCAAGGGCAACTGTTCGGTCGCCACGCCTCTGGAGGAGCAGATCCGCGCAGGTGCCTGCGGTCTGAAGATCCACGAGGACTGGGGCGCCACGCCGGCAACGATCCGCGCATCGCTGGATGTGGCCGACCGTTACGACGTCCAGGTGGCCATCCACACCGACACGCTCAACGAATCGGGCTTTGTCGAGGATACGATCGCCGCGATGGACGGCCGCACGATCCACACCTACCACACCGAGGGTGCGGGCGGCGGTCACGCGCCCGACCTGCTGAAGGTCGCCTCGATGCCCAACGTGCTGCCCTCGTCGACCAATCCGACCCTGCCGTTCGGTATCAACTCGCAGGCCGAGCTGTTCGACAT
>CAZHMX010000042.1:0-15322 GCA_964533725.1 uncultured Alistipes sp.
CGCCCGTCCGGCTGGGCCCGACCACGGGCCCAAGGAGGACAGTCGTATCAAGACGATTTGAGGGGGTGTGAAAAAAAAGTGAAAAGAGGGGCAATATATTGGGCGGATTGCCGTTATTTTCTTAAATTTGTGACCTATTTTGTGTCAACGTTATGAATTTTAAGAAACTGAACCGAATCGTGGGCTGGGCGGTCTTCGCCATGGCCGCGGTGGTCTATCTCGTTACTATGGAGCCGTCGTCGAGTCTGTGGGACTGCTCGGAGTTTATCGCCACGTCCTATAAATTGGAGGTCGGACACCCGCCCGGAGCTCCGCTCTTCATGATGATGGCCCGCGTGGCGACGATGCTGGCACCCTCGACGCACTATGTTCCCCACATGGTCAACGCCATGAACTGTATCGCCAGCGCCTTCTGTATCTTGTTCCTTTTCTGGACCATCACGCACCTGGGCCGCCGGCTCTGTCTGCGCGCGGGCGGGGAGGTTACGGACGGCCGGATGTGGGCGGTGCTGGGCGCGGGCGTCGTGGGCGCTCTGGCCTATACGTTCACCGACACGTTCTGGTTTTCGGCCATCGAGGGCGAGGTTTATGCCCTCTCGTCGATGTTTACGGCGCTGGTGGTGTGGCTGATGCTGCGCTGGGAAGAGGAGGCCGACGAACCGCACGCACTGCGGTGGATCGTCCTGATCGCCTATCTGATGGGTCTCTCGATCGGTGTCCATATCCTGAACCTGCTGACGATTCCGGCGCTGGTCTTCATCTATTATTTCCGCCGCACGGAGCAGGTGACGGTGAAGGGAATCGCGCTGGCTACGGTGATGGCCTTCGTGCTGCTGGGCTTTGTCAACAACATCATCATTCCCTATACGGTCTATGCGGGGGCTATGTTCGATGTGCTGTTTGTCAATACGTTCGGACTGCCGGTCAATTCGGGCATGGTCTTCTTCGTGCTGGTGCTGATCGCGCTGCTGGCCTGGGGAGTCTGGACGACGCACAAACGGGGCTGGGTGGCGGCCAATATGGTGGTGCTGTCGACGCTGATGATCATCATCGGTTACTCGTCGTATGCCTCGATGACGATTCGCGCGGTGGCCAATCCGCCGATGAACAGCAACGACCCCGACGATCCGCATGCGCTGCTGTCGGTGCTCAATCGCGACCAGTACGGCGACCGTCCGCTGCTTTACGGGGCCTATTACTCGGCGCCGTTGCTGGACTATAAGCTGAAGACCGTCTATGCGATGGGCGAGGACGGTAAATACCACGAACGCGAGTCGCTGGCCGGATACGTTCATCCCGAGGAGTTTATGCACTTCTTTCCCCGCATGTGGAACTATGCGAAGGGAGAGCGCGGCTACAAACCCTGGGCGGCTTACCGCACGACGCTGCGCCCGGTGACGGACGAAAAGGGCAATGTGGTCCGCGACGAAAACGGCCGTATCGCGAAGGAGCCGGTGACGGAGTTCGGCCGCAAGCGGATCTATCACGGTTACGAATATACGGAGCCGACATTCGCCGAGAATCTGCGCTTCTTCTTCTCCTATCAGCTGGGGTATATGTACTGGCGCTACTTCCTGTGGAACTTTGTCGGCCGTCAGGACGATATCCAGGCCACCTCGTCGACGTTGCTGAACGGCAACTGGCGGTCGGGGTTCAAGTGGATCGACGAGCCGAATCTGGGGTCGCAGGAGAACCTGCCGCGTGAAGTGGCAGAAAACAAGGGGCGCAACGCCTATTATTTCCTGCCCTTCCTGCTGGGACTGATCGGTCTGCTGTACCAGCTGAACCGCGACCAGCGCAACTTCGTGGTGGTGATGTGGCTGTTCATCATGATGGGGGTCGCTCTGGTGGTCTACTTCAACACCTCGCCCAACGAGCCGCGCGAACGCGACTACGTCTATGCGGGATCGTTCTATGCCTTCGCCATTTGGATCGGGCTGGGGGTGATGGCGCTTTTCGATGCCCTTGCGGCCCTCGGCAGACGCCATTCCACGGCGCTGGCGGCCGTTGCCACGGTGATCGGTCTGACGGTTCCCGGGATTCTGGCCGCGCAGAACTGGGACGACCACGACCGTTCGTACCGCACCTTCGCGCGGGATATCGGCTGGAACTATCTGCAGTCGACCCTTCCGAATGCCATCATCTTCAACTATGGCGACAACGACACCTTCCCGCTGTGGCTCAACCAGGAGATCGACGGCGTGAGAACCGACGTGAGGATCGTGAATACCAGCTATTTGGGTGGCGACTGGTATATCGACGAGATGAAACTGCGTTCGAATGAATCCGCCCCCGTGCCCTTCACGCTGCCGCACCGCAAATATGCGCAGGGGACGAACGATATGCTGGTTGTCGAGGAGGTGATCGACCGTCCGATCACCCTCAAGCAGGCCATCGACTTCATTTTGAGCGACGATCCCAAGACCAAGACCACGCTGGGGGATGACCGCGAGGTGGACTATCTGCCGACCAAGAAGCTGGCCCTGCCCGTCAACAAGGAGAACGCCATCGCGGCGGGGATCGTGAAGCCCGAGGACCGCGATCTGATGGTCGATACGATCTATATGACCATCCGCAAGAACTCGCTGGACAAGAGCGAGATGATGCAGCTGGATGCTCTGGCCAATTTCGACTGGAAACGTCCGATCCACTTCACGCAGCCCCACATTCCCGATGCGCTGGGCCTGCGCAACTACCTGCAGTTCGACGGTTACAGCTACCGTTTGGTGCCGATCCTTACGCCGAGCAACGATATCTGGAATATCGGCCGCGTCGATCCCGACGTGGTGGTGCCGCTGCTGACCGAGACCTTCCGTTATGGCCATCTGAACGACCCGCGCGTCTATGTCGACAACTTCATCCAGTACAACCTCGAGTCGTCGATGACCCGTGCGGCGTTTGCCCGTGCGGCGCTGGCGCTGATCGGCCGCGGGGAGAAGGAGGAGGCGATTGCCCTGCTGGACCGGGCGCTGGAGGTGCTGCCCACGTCGCAGATCCGCTTCACGGAGGGCAACACGATGCCGCTGATCGAGGCCTATTACATGGCGGGCGCCAACGAAAAGGGCGATGCCTTGCTCACGGCCTACACGGATAATTTGCGCGAGTATATCGACTGGTACGCCGGTTTCGATCTGCAGCAAGGCGACCAGGTGATGGACCAGGTCGAGGATTGCATCAACCAGTACGAGCGGGCCTATGTGCTGGCCATGTATGCCCGACGTCCGGAGATCGTGGCGCCGATGAAGGAGTACATGATCCGTCTGGGCTACAACGAGTCCGAACTGGACTCGATCTAACCGGGGGCGGGAGACCGCAACCGTGTCGGAACGGCCGGGCGCAGGCTGAAGAGGAGCCGCCGGATGCAATCGGAAGAGGGGCTGCCGGATGCAGGCTGAAAGCAAGGAGCTGGAGGCGTGCACGCGGCAGCCCTCGCCCTCTTCGGGACAGAACCGATTGCAGCAGACCGTCCGTCACGGGCGGGGTGCCGGGATCGATATCGGGAGACACGGCGGCAATCTCGGGGGGCGGAGGTCGATTTCGGGCGCCATTGTCCGACAGTTCAAGAAAAAAGCCTTATCTTTGTGCTATGAATATGCGTCTTTTCATTTCGGCCGCGGCGCTTCTGGTTTTGGCGTGCGGCAACCGGACTTCGGGACTTCAGACCGCCCGGCCGACCGAGGTGCCGGTCAAACATTATACCTATCGTGTGGTGAATGCCTACCCCCACGATGTGGAGAGTTATACGCAGGGCCTCTACTACGTCGACGGCCGGATGTGGGAGGGCACGGGCCAGGAGGGGCAGTCGCGCCTGCAACACTACGAGCTCGGCGGTACGGACCGCCGGGTGGTCGCCCGCCTGCCGCGCCGCGAGTTCGGCGAGGGGATCGCGCTGCTCGACGGGGTGATCTACCAGTTGACGTGGCGGGCCAATACCGTCTACCTCTACGACGCCTCGACGGGCCGTCTGAAGGAGAGCCTGCACTATCCGGGCGAGGGCTGGGGCCTGACCACCGACGGCGAAGTGCTCTATATGTCCAACGGCTCGGAGTATATCTACCGCGTCGACCCCAAGAGCTTCAAGCGTCAGGGCAAGGTGGCGGTGACCTTCAACGGACAGCCGGTCCACTACCTGAACGAACTGGAGTGGATCGACGGCAAGATCTGGGCGAATGTCTATACGATGGACAAGATCGTCATCATCGACCCTGCGTCGGGTCGTGTCGAGGGGCTGGTCGACCTGGAGGGGCTGCTTCCGGAGGCGGACCGTACGGAGGATACCGACGTGCTGAACGGCATCGCGTGGGATGCCGAGGGACGGAGACTCTTCGTGACGGGCAAGAACTGGCCAAAACTCTTTGAAATCGAGATTGTTGAACCATGATAAAATACGATATAAACGATTCTCTCCGGGAGCGTGTCCTGCTGTTGGACGGCGGTCTGGGAACCATGATCCAGCCCTACGGTCTGGAAGAACGCGATTTTCGCGGCGAACGGTTCGCGGAGTGGCCGACGCAACTCAAGGGGTGCAACGACCTTCTGGTGCTGACGCGTCCCGAGGTGATTCGGGAGATCCACGAAAAATACCTTGTCGCCGGGGCCGATATCATCACCACGGACTCCTTTTCGGCCAATGCCGTGTCGCTCGCCGACTACGGTCTGGAGGCCTGCGCCCGCGAAATAGCCTGCGCTTCGGCGCGCATAGCCCGCGAGGCGGCCGACCGCTTTACGGCGATGAACCCTTCGAAACCGCGTTTTGTGACGGGTTCGGTGGGACCGACGAACCGTTCGGCCTCGATCGCCTCGGATATGAAGAACCCCGAGGCGCGGTCGATCCGTTTCGAGGAGCTGGAGGCGGCCTATTATGACCAGATCGCGGGTCTTCTGGAGGGTGGGGCAGACCTGCTGCAACTGGAGACCTGTTTCGATACGCTGAACGCCAAGGCTGCCATCCGCGCCGCGGAGCGGTGCTTTGCCGACCGGGGGCGCCGCGTGCCCGTGATCGTCTCGGGAACGCTGACCGCCTCGGGCCGTACGCTGGCGGGGCAGACCGTCGAGGCCTTCTATGCCTCGGTCGCCCACGCCGAACCGCTGGCCGTCAGCCTGAACTGTTCGTTCGGCGCGAAGGCCCTGCTGCCTCATTTGGAGCGGCTTGCGGCGGTTGCGGAGTGCCGTGTGGCGGTCTATCCCAATGCGGGGCTGCCGAATGTGATGGGCGGTTACGACGAGACGCCTGCGATGTTCGCCGCCGATGTGGAGGAGTATCTGCGTCGCGGGCTGGTCAATATCGTGGGCGGCTGTTGCGGCACGACCCCCGAGCATATCTTCGAGTTGCAGAAGCTGGTGTCGCGATATGCGCCGCGCGGGCTGAAGGAGCCTTCGCGGAAGACGGTGCTGGCCGGGTTGGAACCGCTGGAGATCACCCCCGAACGCAACTTTGTCAATGTGGGCGAGCGGACGAACGTGGCGGGCTCGGCCAAATTCGCGCGGTTGATCCGCGAGGAGCGGTTGGACGAGGCCCTGGCCGTGGCGCGCGCCCAGGTGGAGGCCGGCGCGCAGGTGATCGACGTCTGCATGGACGACGGAATGATCGACGCGCCGCGAATGATGCGCCGCTTCTTGGATCTGATGGCCTCGGAGGCGGAGATCGCCCGGGTGCCCGTGATGATCGACTCCTCGAAGTGGGAGGTGCTGGAGGAGGGGTTGAAGGCCCTGCAAGGGAAGTGCATCGTCAACTCCATCTCGCTCAAGGAGGGTGAGGAGCCGTTTTTGGCGCGTGCGCGGGCGATTCGCAGCTACGGCGCCGCCGTGGTGGTGATGCTCTTCGACGAACGCGGACAGGCCGAAAGTTACGACCGCAAGATCGAGGTGGCCGAACGGGCTTACCGGTTGCTCCGCGGCATCGGATTCCCTGCCGAGGATATTGTCTTCGATCCCAATATCCTGGCCGTCGCCACGGGAATGCCCGAGCACGACCGCCACGGACTGGATTTCATCGAGGCGACACGCTGGATCAAACAGAACCTCCCGGGGGTCAAGGTCTCGGGCGGTGTGAGCAACCTCTCGTTCGCTTTCCGCGGCAACGGCACCGTGCGTGAGGCGATGCACGCGGCCTTCCTCTACCACGCCATTGCGGCGGGGATGGATATGGGCATTGTGAACCCCCAGACGCTGACGGTCTACGATACGGTGGAACCCGAACTGCTGCAACGGGTTGAGGATGTGTTGCTGTGCCGCCGTGCGGATGCCTCCGAACGGTTGATCGAATACGCCGCGGCCCACCGTGCGGCCCGCGACGGGGCGGGAACGGCGGGTGCGACGGTCGGGGACTGGCGTACGGGAACCCTCGAGGAGCGTATCGGTTATGCGATGCGGCGGGGCGTGGCCGACCATATCGGCGAGGACGCTTTGGAGGGTCTCGGGCGGCTGGGAAGCCCGATGGCGGTGATCGACGGGCTGTTGATGCCCGCCATGGAACAGGTCGGACGACTCTTCGGCGAGGGCAAGATGTTCCTGCCGCAGGTGGTCAAGACGGCCCGCGTGATGAAATCGGCCGTCGAGGCGCTGACTCCTTATATCGAGCAGGGCGCGACGAAGAGCGAAGCGGGCGGCGTGGTGGTGGCCACCGTCAAGGGCGATGTCCACGATATCGGCAAGAACATCGTCTCGGTGGTGATGTCGTGCAACGGCTACCGGGTCGACGATTTAGGTGTGATGGTCGAACCGCAGCGCATCGTGGAGGAGGCGATAAAGACCCGTCCCGTGGCGGTCTGCCTGAGCGGTCTGATCACTCCGTCGCTCGACGAGATGATCCGTGTCTGCCGCCTGATGCAGGAGCACGGATTGAAAACGCCGGTGATTATCGGCGGCGCGACCACCTCGCGACTCCATACGGCCGTGAAGATCGCGCCCGTTTACGACGGTGCGGTGATCCATTCGGCCAATGCCAACGAAAATTGCACGATCCTTGCCCGGCTGACGGGTGCCGACCGCGAAGCCTACCTGCAGCAGGTGGCTGCGGAACAGGCGGCATTGCGCGAGGCTTATGCGGCCCAGGAGCGCGGGCGACGGCTCAAACCGCTGGCCGAGGCGCGCCGCGAGCGTCAGAACCGGCCTTCGGCCGAGATTCCCCGGCCGTTGCATACGGGCTGTTTGGTCTTTCCCGAGTACGACGTCGAGGATGCCGCGCGGTTGATCGACTGGAACTTCTTCTATACGGCCTGGGGGCTGCCGGGCCGGGTGCCCGAACTCTTCGACGACCCCGAACGGGGGGCCGAGGCCCGCAAACTGCGCGACGATGCGGAGGCGATGTTGCGGCGGATTGCGGCCGAACGGTGGCTGACGCTGCAGGGTGTCGTGGGGATCTTTCCCGCGGTCAGCGAGGGCGACGATATCGTGGTGACCGACCCCAAGGGACGTCAGGTCCGCCTGCCGATGTTGCGTTCGCAACGGGCGGGCGAGCGGTCGCGTTCGGCTGCCGATCTGCTGGTCGACTCGCGCGAGGGCGTCAGCGACTGGATCGGGTGTTTCGCCCTGACGGCCGGTGTCGGGTTAGAGGCGCGGAAGGAGAAGTTCCGCGCGGCGGGCGACGAATATAACGCCATACTGGTCAAGCTGTTGGCCGACCGTTTGACCGAAGCTTTTGCCGAGCGGGTGCACACCTTCGTGCGGCGCGAGATGTGGGGATATGCCCCCGGGGAGCACCTGACGCCCGAAGAGACGATTCGCGGCCGGTACCGCGGCTGCCGTATGGCGTTCGGCTATCCCGCCACGCCCGACCACTCGCTCAAACGCGAGATTTTCGACCTGCTGCATGTGCCGCAGACCACCGCGATGCACCTGACCGAGAACTGGATGATCGAACCGGGGGAGACGCTCTGCGGCTTGATCTTCTCGGACGGCGACTATTTCAGTGTCGGACCGGTCGACTCCGAACAGTTGTCGGATTATGCCCGCCGCCGCGCCATGACGCTCGACGAGGTGAAGAGACTGATCCCCAAAAACCTCTTGTAAGATGAATGTTACCGATATAATCCATAGCGCCGTGCTGACGGGCCGCACCCGTTTTTCGTTCGAGGTGCTGCCGCCGCTCAAGGGCGAGGGCGTGTCGAAACTCTTCCACGAGATCGATGCCGTGGTGGAGTACGACCCCGCCTCGATCAATGTGACCTATCACCGCGAGACCCTTCACGAGCGCATCCTGCCCGACGGCACGGTCGAACGCCACAATGCGCGCCGGCGTCCGGGTACGGTGGGAATTTCGGCCGCGATCCAGCGGCGGTTCAGTGTCGAGACGGTGCCCCACCTGATCTGCTGCGGCAACTCGCGTTACGACATCGAGGATGCGCTCATCGACATGGAGTTCAGCGGCTTGCACAACGTGTTGGCCCTGCGTGGCGACAAACTGCCTGCCGAAGAGCGCTTTACGCCTCATCCCGAGGGTTACGCGCATGCGGCCGATCTGGTGGCTCAGATCGCGGCGATGAACCGCGGACAGTTTATCGACGGCGAACCCGAAGTCTGCTCGCCGTCGCACTTTTCGATCGGCGTGGCGGGCTATCCCGAGTGCCATTTAGAGGCCGAGAGCAGCGACAGCGACCTGCAATACCTCAAGGCCAAGGTCGAGGCGGGGGCGCATTACATCGTGACCCAGCTCTTTTTCGACAACAGCCGCTTCCTGGCCTTCCGTGACCGCTGCCGCGAGGCGGGGATCGATCTGCCGATCATTCCGGGCATCAAGCCCCTCTCGACGTTGCGCCACCTCACGACGCTGCCGCGCATCTTCGGTTGCCGCATCCCCGGGGAGCTGGAGCGCGAAGTGCGACGTTACGGCGACGACCCGAAAGCCGTGCGCCGGATCGGCACCGAGTGGGCCATTGCCCAGACGCGCAAGCTGAAGGCCGCCGGTGTGCCGATGGTGCACTATTACACGATGAGCCGCACGGATCAGATCCGCGAGATCGTCCGTGCCGTTTTCTAAAAAAATCTGCCGCTATGACTCCCGTAGAATTCCGCCGCCATCTGCACCGCCATCCCGAACTCTCGTTCCGCGAAGAGGCGACCGCACGTTTTATCGCCGAAGCCCTGACGGCCGAGGGTATCGCATGGCGACCGGTCGCCGGCACGGGTATTCTGGCCACGATCGGGGGACGGGGGACGTCGCGCCGTGCGGTGGTGCTGCGTGCCGATATCGATGCCCTGCCGGTGGAGGAGCGGACGGGACTCGAATTCGCCTCCGTGCATCCGGGGACGATGCATGCCTGCGGCCACGATATGCATGCGGCCGTGTTGTTCGGCGTGTTGCAGCGCCTGCAGCGGGAACGGGACTTCGAAGGGACGGTGCTGGGACTCTTCCAGCCAGGCGAGGAGTGCAACCCGGGCGGTGCGTCGGTGGTGCTGGCCGAGCGGCCCTTTGACGGCTACGAGGTCGTGGCTGTGGTGGGCGAACATGTCGAGCCGACGCTGGCAGTGGGCGAGACGGGTTTCCGCGCGGGGCAGTATATGGCGGCCAGCGACGAACTGCGGTTCCACATTTCGGGCCGCGGCGGTCATGCGGCGTTGCGTCATACGGTCGACGACACGGTGCGCGCGGCGGCGCGGATGGTGGTGGCGGCGACGGACCTGAACGGCGACGGCCGCATCGTGTCGATCGGCCGCATGGAGGCCCCGGGCGCCACGAACGTGATCCCCGACCGCGTGGAGCTGGAGGGGACGCTGCGCACCTACGACGAGGCGTTGCGCCGTGCCACTTACGACGAGCTGCACCGCCTGGCCGAGGGCATAGCGGCCGAGGAGCAGGTCCGTATCGCGGTGGATATCAGCCGCGGCTACCCCTCGGTGGTGAACGACCCCGATCTTGTGGCGTTGGCCGGGGAGACGGCGCGCGAGGCGGGTTACAGGACCGTGCAGCTCGGTTTGCGACCTACGGCCGAGGATTTCGGGTTTTATACCCGGTGCTATCCCTCGCTCTTTTACCGGCTGGGTGTCGGACCGTCGGCGGGGCGGCTCCATACGGCCGAATTCAATCCCGACGAGCGGGCCATCGATGCAGGTGTGGCGTTGATGCGGCGGATCGCACGGAATATTTTATGCAGAAAAGATCATGAGTAAACGCAAGAAAAACCACGGAGAGGAGAAGAAAAAAGACCGCCTTTCCATCATATTGAACCTTTTTCGGGAGTTTCCCGATACGAAATATACGCTGAAACATTTAGCCTCTTCGTCGGGCGGCAACGACCGTCAGGGTCGCCGCGAGACCGAGGCGATCGTGCGCGAACTGCTCCAGCAGAACATCATCGAACATGCCACGCTGACCAAATTCCGGCTCAACCCCCGCAACGGCCCGCAATACAAAGGCCGTTTCTGCATCACGACGGGCGGTTCGTACCTGATCCGCAGCGACGAACTGGCGGGTATCGTGACCGTGCGTCCCGAGAATGCGGGCCATGCGCTGGACGGCGACGAGGTGGATTTTACGGTGGTGATGAACCGCCGGCGCTCGGGTTTCGAGGCGATGGTGGTCAGGGTGACGAAACGTTCGGACCGCACCTATATCGGCGTGGCCGAGGTGGAGCCGCACCATATCTTCGTGCGCGCCACGTCGGTGCGCCTGCCCTTCGAGATCTTCCTGCCGCGCAAGGGCAACGAGGCGGTGCGGCAGGGCGATAAGGTCGCGGTACAGATTGTCGACTGGCCCGAGACGGCCAAAAGTCCCGTCGGCCGGCTGGTCGAGGACTTCGGCCCGGCGGGGGACAACGATGCCGAGATGCACGCCATCCTGAACGAGTTCGATCTGCCCGCGCGGTTCGATCCCGAGGTGGAGGCGGCTGCCGAGGCGCTGGCCGGCCCGATCGGCGGGGAGGAGATTGCCCGTCGTCGCGATTTCCGGCCGGTGACCACCTTTACGATCGACCCGGCCGACGCCAAGGACTTCGACGATGCGCTGTCGATCCGTCGCGCGGGCGACGGACTGTGGGAGGTCGGGGTGCATATTGCCGACGTAACCCATTATGTGCGTGAAGGTTCTGTGATCGACCGCGAGGCCGAGCTGCGCGGTACGTCGGTCTATTTGGTCGACCGCACGGTGCCGATGTTGCCCGAACGACTCTGCAACGAACTCTGTTCGCTGCGCCCCGACGAGGACAGCCTCTGTTTTTCGGCGGTCTTTACGCTCAACGACAAAGCCGAAGTGACGGCGCAGTGGTTCGGCCGCACGGTCATACACTCCGATCGGCGCTTCGATTATGCGTCGGCGCAGCAGGCCATCGCGAGCGGCGAGGGGAGCTATGCCGAGGAGTTGCAGGCCCTCGATCGGCTGGCCAAACAGCTGCGCAAGGAGCGTTTCAAGCAGGGTTCGATCGCCTTCGAACGGGACGAGATGAAGTTCGAACTGGACGAAAAGGGCCATCCGCTGGGCGTGATGCAGAAGCCGTCGCTCGATTCGAACCGCCTGATCGAGGAGTTTATGCTCCTGGCCAACCGTCGTGTGGCCGAATTTTGCGCCAAAGGTGTCGCCGAGGGCAAGAGACGGCGCGGCCGCAAGTCCGACCGGCCGATGGTCTTCCGCGTCCACGACGAACCCGCGACCGACAAGATCGAACGTTTCAGAACCTTCGTCTCGCGTTTCGGCCACCGCTTTACGGCCGTGGGCGGACGCGGTATCGCCAAGGAGATGAACAAGCTGCTGGGGCGGATTCACGACTGTCCCGAGTCCAATGCCGTGACGATGATGGCCGTGAAATCAATGGCCAAAGCCTGCTACACGACTGACAATATCGGCCATTACGGTCTGGCTTTCAATTACTATACCCACTTTACCTCGCCCATCCGCCGCTATCCCGATATGATGGTGCACCGCCTGCTGGCGTGCTATCTGGCGGGCGGCGCGACGGTCGACTGCGAGGAGCTGGAGATGCGCTGCCAGCACGCTTCGGAGCGCGAGATCTTGGCGTCGGATGCCGAACGCGCCTCGATCCGTTACAAGACGGTCGAGTTTATGGCCGACAAGATCGGCAAAACCTTCACGGGCACGGTTTCGGGTCTGGCCGAGTGGGGTTTCTTTGTCGAGCTGGACGATACGCGGATCGAGGGTACGGTCTACCTGCGCGACGTCGGCGAGTTTCTGCAGATGGACTGGGAGCGCTACGAACTGGTCGGTCTGCGGTCGGGCCATCGGCTGACGTTGGGCGATCCGGTGCGCGTGCGGGTCAAGTCGGCCGATCTGCAACGCCGGCAGCTGGTCTACGAGGCGGTGGATTTCCCCTCGTGGCGTCGTGGCGGCGGTGTCGACGGCGCGTATTACGAAGCATAAATATGGAGCACCTAACCCCATACGAACGGATCTTTTCCGACGTCGATTTCGGACGGCTGGCGCTGGAAACTTTTCATTTTCAGGCCGAAAACTGCGCCCCCTATGCCGAATATCTGCGGCTGGCGGGATGCGATCCGTCGGCGGTCGGCCGCTGGGAGGAGATCCCTTTTCTGCCGATCGGACTGTTCAAGAGCCATGCGGTCTATTGCGGCACGGAGGAGCCCGAGGCCGTCTTTACCTCCAGCAGTACGACGGGGCGTGGCGTGTCGAGCCATCGTGTGGCGCGACTCGCCCACTATGAGGCGGCTTTCGGCGCCGCATTCCGCCACTTCTACGGCGAGCCCTCGGCGTGGAGCATCTACGGCCTGCTGCCCAACTATCTGGAACGGCAGGGATCATCGCTGGTCCATATGGTCGACCGGTTGATCCGCGAGGCCGGGTCGGGCGGCTTCTATCTGCATGATTACGAAGCGCTTCTGCGTGATATGGCGGCCGATCCCAAACCCAAAATCCTGCTGGGCGTCAGCTATGCCCTTTGGGACCTGGCCGAACGGTACGCGCCGCGGCTGCACGACACGGTGGTGATGGAGACGGGCGGCATGAAGGGACACCGTGAGGAGCTGCCCAAGGCGGCATTTCATCGGATCCTGTGCGAGGCGTTCGGTGTGGAGCGGATTCACTCCGAGTACGGAATGGCCGAGCTGTTGTCGCAGGCCTACTCTGCGGGTGAGGGGGTGTTTCGCTGCCCCCGGTGGATGCGGGTGGTGGCGCGCGATGTGAACGATCCGTTCGACTGTCCGCTGGCTGCCGGTCAGCGCGGCGGGCTCAATGTCATCGACCTGGCGAATCGCTATTCGTGCGCTTTTGTGCAGACCGAGGATGTCGGCACAGTATTCGCGGACGGCTCGTTTACGGTCGAGGGCCGGATCGAACGAAGCGATATAAGAGGCTGTAATCTGTTGGTACAATGAACGATAAGGGACAAATAGATTTCGTGATTTTTTGGCTTGACGGCAGCGATCCCGAGTGGCTCGCAGCGTGGAACCGGGCGCGTCGGGCCGAGGGCGAGGGCGACGACACCTCGCTGATCCGCATTCGCTACTGGGACAACCTCCACTATTGGCTGCGCGGTGTCGAGCAGTTTGCGCCGTGGGTGCGGCGGGTCCATCTGGTCACCTGGGGACATCTGCCCGCGTGGCTGCGGCGCGACCATCCCAAGCTCCGGATCGTCAACCACCGCGATTTCATCCCCGAGGAGTACCTGCCGACGTTCAATTCGCTGACGATCGGTCTTAACCTGCACAGGATCAACGATTTATCCGAACAGTTCGTGGTCTTTAACGACGATATGTTCCTGACGCGGCCGTGTCACGAGGAGGATTTCTTCCGTCGCGGCCTGCCCTGCGATATGGCCCGTTTGAGCGTCGTGCAACCCTCGTCGATCGGCCATATTATCTATAACGATCTGGAGTTGATCAATGCGAAATATTCGAAACGCGACGTCCTGCGCCGCCATCGCGCCAAGTGGTTCGCGCCTTGTTACGGCGTGGGCAATCTGCTGAAAACGTTGACGTTGCTGCCATGGTCGATGTTTACCGGAATGCTCGACCACCACCTGCCGCAACCCTATCTGCGCTCCCATTGCTATGCCTGCTGGCAGGAGTGGGGTGCGCCGCTCGATGCGGCCTGCCGCCACCGTTTCCGCAACCTCACCTGTGTCTCGGACTATCTTTTCCGTTACGATATGCTCGCTGCGGGGAATTTCGTGCCGCGTTCGATGGCCGACGGGCGGCTGATGACTCTTTCGGACGGTTCGATCGAGGCGATCTGCCGCGATATCGAGCAACAGCGCTGGCGGATGGTCTGCCTGAACGACGGCGTGGAGATCACGGATTTCGAGGCCATGCGCACGCGACTCAACGCTGCCTTCGAACGCATACTCCCTCAAAAATCGAGCTATGAAGTGTGAATTTTCGGTCGTAATACCCCTCTATAACAAGGCTTCGGAGATCGGTCGCACGCTGCAATCGGCTTTGAATCAGACGCTTCCGGCCTCGGAGATCATCATCGTCGACGACGGATCGACGGACGGCAGCGTGGCTGTGCTGGAGCAAATGAATCTTCCCGCGACGGTGCGGATCATCCGGCAGCAGAACCGCGGTGTGAGTGCCGCCCGCAATGTGGCCATCCGGGAAGCCCGTTGCCGCTATGTGGCGCTGCTCGACGGCGACGACCGTTGGGATCCGGGTTATCTGGCTGAAATTGCGCGACTTGTCGATCGATATCCGGGTGCCGTGGCCTATGCGACGTCGTTCATGGTCGACGACGGCGTGACGCTGACCCCCCCCCTGACTCCCGGGACGGAGGGCTTTGTCGACTTCTTCCGCGAGTCGATGACGCGTTACGTGCTGATCCCTTCGGCGGCGGTGCTGAACCGCGAAACGGTTTTGGCTGCGGGCGGATTTCCCGAGGGAATGCGTTTGGGTGAGGACCAGTGGCTGTGGGTACACCTGGCCCGCCGTGGCCGGATCTGTTGCTCGACGGCGCGTCTGGTGGTCTATTCGAAGGCCGCCGAGAACCGCTCGGCCGCGATCTGGCAACCCGAGAACACCCCCTACACCCTCGAAGAGCTGTACAACCCGCTGGCCGACGATCCCGCCAACGAGTATATTGCCCGTGTGGCTTTGGGCAAGTTCCTGGTGGTCAGCGCCAAAGGCGGCACGGCCGAAGCTGCGCGCGCCGCACGTTTCTTCAGCTATACGAAGCTGAACCGCAAGGCACTGTGGAAGTTGCGCGTGCTCAATTCGCTCCCCGTGTCATGGCGTCAGCCGGTCCTGAACTGCTACAACCGTCTGGCCTGGCGCTATGCCCGCAAAGGGCTTTGAAACGGGGGAACTGTCCTTCTTGGGCAGTCGGACGGGCGAACCCGAACAATAGTGTTTTCTTGCGGGTGCGTATCTGTTTTTCTCCCGTGGCGGCGTGGCGTTGCAAACGCCCGCCCCACGGGAGAAAAAC
>CAZHMX010000043.1:0-14851 GCA_964533725.1 uncultured Alistipes sp.
GTTCGGGTTCGCCCGCGCGGCTGGGCCAAACCATTGGCCCAAGGAGCGCAGTCGTTGTCGGGAACACCCACCTCCTGCACCCCCACTTTTTGGTTTTCGATTTTTTTGTTACCTTTGCCTGCCGGAAATGCGGTAATTCACAATTTACAGAGATATTTAGATATGGCACAGGACTGGAGGGATCGGTTGGGGGTGGTATATTCCACGGACCCCGATTATGAGTATCGGAGTGAGGACGAGGAGGAGGCGCGGACGTTGCCTGCCGGGGAGCAGCAGTTGCGGGTATGGTTAGACCGCAAGCAGCGGGCGGGCAAGGTAGTGACGCTGGTGAAGGGTTTTATCGGCACGGAGGCGGACCTGGAGGAGCTGGGCCGGATGCTGAAGCGCAAGTGCGGTGTCGGTGGGTCGGCCAAGGAGGGCGAGATCGTGATCCAGGGAGACCACCGCGACCGTGTGGTGGAGCTGCTGACCGAGGCGGGGTACCGCTGCAAGAAGGCGGGCAGCTGACCCGGACGGAGACCGCGGGGAGCATCGGCAAACAGGAGGAGACGATGAAGGGAGAGAAGAACGTGCGCGCGACGGACCAGGGAGCCGGAGGGACGTGGACCAGCCCGGAGGAACGGCAGCGCCGGACCGGGCGGAAGAACCCGGAGGAGCGGAGAGACCGGATCAACCTGGAGGGACGGAGAGACCGGATCAACCTGGCGGAGCGGAGAGACCGGACGAACCCGGAGGAGCGGAGAGGCCGGATCAACCCGGAGGAGCGGCCGCACCGGAGAGGCCGGCTGTGGCGGGCGATCGGGACGGCGGTCGGACTGTGGGTGCTGCTGTTTTGTCCCTGGCGGGCTGCGGCACAATATTATACGTGGGGCGCGGACCGTGCGGGGCTGCGGTGGAACACGCTGCAGAACGGGGATGTGCGGGTCATCTATCCCGACACGGCCGAGACGGTGGCGCGGCGCACGCTCCATTGCATCGAGCAAATCAAGCCGTGGGTCAGCTACGGGTTCACGCAGCCGGCCATGCCGATTCCCTTCGTGATGCACCCCGAGAATTTCCGGTCGAACGGACTGGTGATGTGGCTGCCCAAACGAATCGAGTTCCTCACCTCGCCCGCCATCAGCAGCTATTCGATGCCGTGGTACAAGCAGCTGGCGGCCCACGAATACCGCCATGCGGTGCAATACAACAACACGAACCGCGGGTTGATCCGCGTGCTGAGCTACGCGCTGGGACAACAGGGCTCGACGGTGGGGCTGCTGTGCCTGCCGATCTGGATGATGGAGGGCGACGCGGTGATCTCGGAGACCGAGATGTCGTCGTTCGGCCGCGGACTGCAACCCTCCTTCACCCTCGAGTACCGCGCCATGGGCAACATCGCCCGACAGCGCCGCAACCCGGACAAATGGTTCTGCGGGTCGTACCGCGACTTCGTCCCGAACCACTATCAGCTGGGCTATCAGATCACCTCGTACGCCTGGACCCGTTACGACGAGAATATCTGGAACCGCGTGGCGTGGTACTCGTCGCGCAATCCCTATCTCTTCTTCACGACGGCCCTGTCGCTCAGGAAATTCTACAAAACCAACGTGCGGAGCCTCTTCCGCGAGACCTTCGACGACCTGCACGCCTACTGGCAGGATCTGCCCGAGGCGGAGGACTCCACGCAGCCGATCGTCGCGCTGCCCCGCCGCAACTACACCGTCTACTCCGATCCGCAGCCGCTGCCCGACGGCACGGAGCTGTGGGTCAAAAGCGATTTCCGGCGGCCGAAACGTCTGGTGACCCTCGACCGGAAGAGGGGCCGCGAGGAGCTGCTCGCGCGGACCGGCGATATCTCGACCCGTCCCGCCGCCGATCCCGTCACGGGGCGCATCTGGTGGACCGAATACAGCCGCAGCCCGCTCTTCGAACAGCGGGTCGACTCGCGGCTGTGGTACCTCGACCCCGGGAAACGCCGTCCGCGGTCGGTGCGCGGGGTGCGTAACGCGCTCTACCCCACACCGATGGGGGACTCGTTAGCCTGGGTGGAATATGCGCCCGAGGGCCGTTTCACGGTGGTCGTCGGACGCGACGGCAAGGCCGAAAGGCGCTATCCGATGCCGCTGCTGACCGAGATCCACTCCCTGGCGTGGGACAACGCCACCCGCGCGCTCTACTATACCGCCACCGACGACACGGGCATGTGGATCGGCACCTTCGACGCCGGAGGCCGTCCCCGTCAGGTGACCCCGGGGGCCTACATCACCCTGAGCAACCTCCGCGCCCGCGACGGCCGGCTCTATTACGGTTCGATCGCCTCGGGCAAGGACGAGGTGCACTGCTACGACCTCCGCGAGGGCCGCGAATGGCAGCTGACCCGCTCGGCTTACGGTTCGTTCGGGGGCGTGGCGGCCGACGACGGAACGCTGCTGGCGGCCACCTATACGGCCCGCGGTTACCGTCCGTCGACGGGCGATACCGCCCTGCGCGTGGCCGTCGCGCCGTCGAAGCTGCCGCGCAATGTGGTCAACCCGCCCCGCAAACGGTGGAATGCGATCAATCTGGACACCGTGCGCTTCACGGCCGCCGACTCGGCCGCCTCCAGGGAGCGCCACCCCGCCCGGCGGTTCCGCAAGGTGCCGCATTTAGTGAACGTCCACAGCTGGATGCCCATGGCCTTCAACCCCTTCGAGGCGGTCGACGAACACCGCATATCGCTCAACTGGGGCGCCACGCTCATCTCGCAGAACCTGCTGTCGAGCGCCGAAGCCTTCTTCTCGTACGGCTACAACCGGGCCGAGGGTTCGCTGCTGCGTCTGGGAGTCCGCTATTTCGGTCTCGGCGTGCGGCTGGACCTCGACGGCACGTGGGGCGGCAACCAGCAGATCTACGCCCTCTCGCAGCGCAACCCCGAAACCGGAAAACCCGAATACCAGCGGCGTCCCGCCCCCGACAAATACTATTCGTTAGGGATCCGCGCCTCGCTGCCGTTAGTCTTCGAGCGGGGCTTCCACACGCGGGCGCTGACGATCTCGACCGGCTGGCACTGGTCGAACGGCATGGTGGCCGACCTGGGACGGATCCGCTACAACCCCGAGACCCACACCATCACCAACATCGAACACATCGGTTACCATACCGGACTGCACAAGCTGAGCTTCGGCGCCGGCTTCTCGGATTACGAACGGACGGCCTACCGCGACATCCTCCCGCGGTGGGGTTATACGGCGTCGCTGACCTATGCGCTGAACCCCTCGAACCACCACTTCAGCGACCTAATCTCGACCTACGTGCGGGTCTGCATGCCGGGTATCGTGCGGCCGCACGGGATCTCGGTGGCCACGGCCTTCCAGACCTCGATCGGCGGCTTCAGGACCCCCGACGGGCAGCGGCTGCTGACCTACAACGCGGCGGCGATCATCCCCGCAGGTTTCGGGTCGTCGGATATCGGCAGCAACCGGTATTTCGCCCTCTCGGCACGCTACCACCTGCCGGTCTGCTACCCCGAGGGAGGCATCCCGTCGGTGATCTACATCAAACGCATCCGCGTCGCCGCAGGGATGGATTACGCCCGTTTCAAACAGCTCTACGCCGTCAACGGCGACCATGGCGCGTCGATCTACAGCCACACGCGCCGCCTGCGCTCCTACGGCGGAACCCTCTCATTTGACGTCAATATATTCCGGCAACCGGCATCCGCCACCTCGAGCATCGACATCGGCATCTTCAAACCCGTCCCCTCGCGCGGCCTCTACGTCAGCGTCGGCGTCGGCCTGCCGTTCTGATACGACTGCACTCGTCGGGGTGGGATCGGGACCCCACCCCTTGCCGTGCGGGCGCTCCCCGGTCCGTGTTTTTACTGCGGGTGAAATGGCCCCCCTCTCACTTTTTGTAGGGTGATGACGTTCGCCAACGCCGTACGCTTGCAGAAAGTGAGAGGGGGGGCCATTTCACCCGCAAGAATATCATGGACCGGGGAGCGCCGCGCGGCAAGGGGCGGGGTCCAATCCCGCCCCGACGAGCGCAGTCGCATCAAGACTTACGGGCATAAAAAAACGAGGTCGTCGGAGGTATTCGACTCGGGATGAGCACCATCCGTCGTCTTAGCGCCCGTACATGCGGCGCAACCTTCCGATTTCCTCTACCAACCTAAAACTACTAACCTAAAAACAAACGCTTCCTCGCAATGGCGGCAGGCAGGACCTGCACATCGGTCGTCGAAAAACGTTTTTCCTTAAATGAACCCTAAAACTTCACCGCAAAGATACGATGAATTTTTCATTTGCGCAAGTCTTTTTGTAAATTTTTTTATGATTTTTACATTTTTTCTTATTATAGGACATGAAAACGGGTGGATCTCAACGCCATAACGACCGGTCTGTTCTGTTGCCGCCGGGTTCTGTTGCTTCGTCAGGCCGGGGACGGACGCAGGTCCGGGGCAGACCGCGACGGAGCGGGGGAAAGGAGGGAGCGGGGAAAGGAGGGAGCGGGGAAAGGAGGGAGCGGGAGGAGGCTCGGCTGCCGCGGCGGAAAAAAGGGACGGGAAAGGGTGCGGAGGGGGCGCCGGAAAGGAAACAGATCGGCTGTCGCAGCGGGAAAAAGGGGCGGAAAGGAGGGCGGCGGGGGAGCCGGGAGAGCCTAAAAACAAACTTTCGGGGATCTTTGGGGGCGGGGCGGGCATTGTTTCGAAATAAATTCGTATATTTGTCGGTTATATATAAACGTTGATTACGCGAGAAGAGGACGAAATGCTCGAAAAATTAGCCAAACAGACCGCCATCTACGGCATCAGCACCATCGTGGGGCGCTTCCTGAGCTATCTGCTCACGCCCTACTACACGCGCATCTTCGGACAGGCCACCTACGGCATCGTCACCGATGTCTATGCCCTGATCCCCTTTGCGTTGGTGGTCCTGACCCTCGGCATGGAATCGGGCTATTTCCGTTTCGCCGCCAAAGCCGAACAGCTGGCCGGCAAGGACAAAAAGAGCCGGGAAGGCAGCAAGGCCCGGGAAAACGATAAAGGCCGGGAGACCGGGGCGGATCGGGAGACCGGGGCAGACCGGGAATCCGAAGCAGGTCGGGAGACCGAGGTGATCCGGGAAGCCGAAGCGATCCGGGAGGCCAAGGACCGGCTGTTCGAGACGACGTTCGGGGTTACGGCATTGTTTGCGGCGGCGGCGTTCGTGGCGGTGTGGATCTTCCGCGGGCCGGTCTCGGCGTGGATGGACGTCAAGGGAGGCGGAGTCTACAGCCTCCATACGGATTATGTGGTGTGGGTGGCGGCGATCGTGATGTTCGACGTCTGGTCGGCCATTCCCTTCGCACGGCTCCGCGAACGGGGCGAGGCCCGCAAGTTCGTGATCATCAAGACCTCGGCCATCGCAGTGAACGTCGCACTGGCCTTCGGGTTCGGCGTGGCGGGGCTGTACGGCACGCCGTTCGGGGTGGGGTGGGCCTTCGTGGCCAATCTGCTGTCGAGCCTCTATGCGTGGGTGGCGGTGATGGCGACGGCACCGCGGCGGTGGCCGCGTATCGACGGATCGCTGCTGGCCACGGTGGCGGTATTCTCGCTGCCGCTGCTGCTGAGCGGTATGGCGGGGACCGGAAGCGAATTTCTGGACCGTCAGATCATCAAATACTTCGCGCCCGACTTCCCGATGGAACAGCTGGGCGTCTACGGCGCCGTGACCAAGATCGCGGTGGTGATGGTCCTCTTCACGCAGATGTACCGTTATGCGGCCGAACCCTTCTTCCTGTCGAACTTCCGCAAGGAGGAGTTCAAGGAGATGAATGCGGCGGCGCTGAAATATTTCATGATCGTCTCGATGCTGATCTTCCTCGGGATCGCGCTGTTCCGCGACCTCTTCTCGCTGATCGTCGGCGGCGACTTCCGCGAGGGAATCTACATCCTGCCCGTCATCCTCGGGGCCAACGTCCTGAACGGCGTGTGGCTCAACCTCTCGTTCTGGTACAAACGCGAGGAGCTGACGCGGTTCGCGTTAGTGGTGACCTTCTCGGGGCTGGCCGTCTCGGTGGGGGCCAATCTGGCGTTGGTGCCGCTGTGGGGATACCGCGGTGCGGCGTGGGCGCGGCTGGCCAGCGAGGCGGCGATGGTGGCGGTCAGCTACGGGCTTTGCCGCCGCTACTTCCCCGTGCCCTACGAGGTGGGGCGGATCGCGGGCTATGCGGGGCTGGCGCTGGCGCTCTTCTTCGGCGTGGAACTGACGGCCGAAGGGATCGGCGCAGGATGGCCGCTGCGGTGGGCGCTATCGGTTACGGCCGTGGCGGTCTACGTGTGGTGCGCGGTGCGCCGCGAACGGATCGACGCCGGCGGACTGCTGCTGGCCGTGGCCGGCAAAGCGGGACTGAAGAGAAAAGAGCAAAGAGAATAGCGGAGAAGCGTATGCAGTTCAAGGAGATCATCGGACAGGAGGAGCTGAAGCGGCATTTGGTCCGCAGCATCGACGAGGGGCGGGTCAGCCACGCGCAACTCTTCACGGGGCGTGCGGGCAACGGGACGCTGGCACTGGCGCTGGCCTACGTGCAGTACCTCAACTGCCGGCACCGCCACGACGGCGATTCGTGCGGCGTCTGCCCCGACTGTCAGCGCATCGCACGGCTGGAACACCCCGACCTCCATCTGGTTTTCCCGGTCAACAAACAGGGCAAGAAGTCGGGCGAGGCGGTGTTGAGCGACGATTTCGTGGGGCTGTTCCGCGACATGGCGATCCGAAGCAGGGGCTACTGCACCTCGCAACAGTGGTACGAGCAGCTGGATCTGGGCAAGACCCTCACCGCGATGATCTCGACCAAGGAGTCCGACGAGGTGATCCGCAAACTCTCGTTCAAGACCTTCGAGGCCGAGTACAAGACGATGCTGATCTGGCTGCCCGAGACCATGAACGAGGAGGCGGCCAACAAGTTGCTGAAGATCCTGGAGGAGCCGTGGGACCGGACCCTCTTCCTGTGGGTCAGCGAACGGCCCGACCGGCTGCTGCAGACCATCCGCTCGCGTACGCAGGAGGTGGTCGTGCCGCGGATCTCGGTCGAGGCGCTCGAACGTGCCGCGACGCAACGGGGCGCGGAACCGCAGAAGGCGCGGACCCTGGCCCGGCTCTCGGAGGGGGACTACAACGAGCTGGAACGGTTGGTCGAGGGGCGCACGGAGGAGGGCCGGCGCGAGAATTTCGATCTGTTCTGCCGCCTGATGCGGTTGAGCTACAACGACAAACACCTCGAGCTGATGGCCTGGGCCGACGACGTGGCCGCCCTCACCCGCGAACAGCAGCGGGCTTTTCTGGTCGATGCCGCACGGTTGTTGCGCGAGAGCTACATGCTCCACGCCGGTCTGGAACAGATCAGCTGTCTGTGGGGCGAGGAGGCCGATTTCTGCCGCAAATTCTCGCCCTTCATCGGCAACGCCAACATCGAGGCCCTGATCGGGCAGATCGAGCAGGCGATGACCGAGCTGGTCTTCAACGCCAACGCCACGATCCTCTTCACGCACTTCGCGCTGAGGGTCAGCCAGATGGTCAACCGTTTGCCGTGATGGTACGGGCGGTGGTGATCACGGGCGGCAACCGCGGTGCGGTGGCCGGGCGGCTCGAACGAGCGGCGGCGCTGCTCGAAGAGCGGGCGGGGCAGGTGACGGCACGCTCGTCGGTCCTGCGGAGCCGCGCCTGGGGCTTCGAGGCCGAGGAGGAGTTCCTGAACCAGGTGGTGGTCCTGCAGACCGGGCTCGAACCGCTGGAGCTGCTGGACATCCTCCAGGCGATCGAACGGGAACTGGGCCGCGACCGTCGGGAGGAGGCGCGCGAGAAGGCCGCAAGCGGTCAGCGTTACGCCTCGCGGCCGATCGACATCGATCTGCTGCTCTACGGGGACCGGGTGATCGACACGGAACGGCTCCGGGTGCCCCATCCGCGGATGAGGGAGCGGACCTTCGTGCTGCGGCCGCTGTGCGAGGTGATGGGGTCGGAACGCCACCCGGTGACGGGCGAACGTTACGACGCGCTGCTGGAAGCGGCGGAACAGCGGGAAAAGATGGAAAACGAAGCATAAAACGCACTAAAAGAAGCGAATATGATAAAACGAAGATACATAACCCTGTGGATCGGCCTGTGGGCGCTGCTCGGGACGGGCTGTTCGAAGGAGACCTCCTACCGCACCGATCTGCAACTCAAACCGCTGATCCAGCGCGAATCGTCGTCGCAGGTGGAACCGCTGCGGACGATGGTGGCCTATGCCTTCGAGTCGCTCGACACGGTGCGCTGGACGGTGGCCGGATACCAGGACGCCCTGCAGGGCATCATCACCGAAAAAGCGACCGGCAAAACCCGCCAGGACGGCATCAAGGCCTCGCCGCTGCTCGCAGGGGGCACGGAGGAGGACGCCGGCGGCGGCGACAGGGACGGAAACGGCGACGAGGACGGCGGCAATGATGGCGGCAACGACGGCGGCGATCCGATGGCGACGTGGCTGACCATGCGGGTCGACGCGCCGCGGGTGCTGCTGGTGGTGGCCGACACCGAGACCGAACAGTACGGCTACGAAGAGTTGCGGCTGGCGATCAACCTCTCGCCGCTGACCGTCTCGGCGGTCTTCTATCCGTGGACCCAGGCGGCAAGCTACCGCAAGGGCGACTGGTGGATGTTCAACCCCACCTATATCCCCGCCGAGGAGTCGCCGTTGCAGGTCTATCCGCTGGTGGCGCTCGAGGAGGGGAGCGAACCGCAGGTGCTGACCCAGGTCGTGCTGCACATTTACGCGGGTTACGACGGCGACGAATGGCGTCCGCTGAGTTACGACGACGCCGTGGAGGGGATCGTCACCCACCGGACGACCGGCGCGCAGATCACCCCCTCGGCGGAGTTCCGCCCCATCCACAAGGGCGACCGGCCGGGCAGCTGGGGAGCTGTGGTCGGGGAACGGTCGCTGGTGGTGGTCGTCGACACCGCACACAAACAATACGCCCAGGCCACCCTCGACCCGGGCAGCCGGACCGACCCCGTGTGCTACAACCTGTTGTTCCTCCCGTGGGTCGACGCGCTGCAATACGCGTCGGGCGTCTGGTCGGTGATCAACGCCGCCGAACCCGAGGAGCCCGAAAATCCCGAGGAACCGGAGAATCCGGAAGACCCCCAGGACCCGGAAAACCCCGCCGATTCGGGCAGCCGCGCGAACCCGGGGGGCACCGGATACAGGAAACATACGAAAAACTAAAAAAACAGCGAGCCGATGATGGGTAGACGAAAAACGGTTTTGCGCCGGGTCAGCACGGCGGTCGTCCTCTTTTTCTGCAGCGCCTTTGCGATGCGCTGCGCCAGCATCATGACCCCCGAGGGCGGTCCGCGCGACACGCTGCCCCCGCGGGTGGTGGGCGCGATGCCCCGCGACTATGCGACCGACTTCAAGGAGCGCCGCATCTATATCTCGTTCGACGAGTACGTCCAGCTCAAGGACCAGCACAAGGAGTTCTTCACCTCGCCCGCGATGAAGAAAAAACCCACCCTGACGATCCGCGGACGCGGCATCCTGGTGCAGCTTCGCGACACGCTCCGCGAAAACACCACCTATGCGCTCAATTTCGGCTCGTCCGTACGCGACAACAACGAGGGCAACCCCCTGAACGGCCTGCGGTACGTCTTCTCGACCGGCCCCGAGATCGACTCGATGATCGTGTCGGGATACACGGCCGACGGCTACACCTCGGACAGCGTCTCGAAGAGCTACATCTGGTTCTACCGCGCCGACTCCCTCGACCTCCACCCCGACTACGACTCGACGATGATCAACCGCGCCCCCGACGTCATCGCCCGCGCCGAAAACAACGGCATCTTCCTGGCGCAGAACCTCAAGCCGATCCCCTACCGCGTCTATGCCTACGAGGATACGAACGACAACCAGATGTACGAGCCGGGAATCGACCGCGTGGGCTACCTCGACAGCCTCTACAACCCCGCCGAGCTGCCCGACTTCTCGGTCTGGTACGACTCGCTGCGCCTCTGTCTCTCGGCCGAGCCGCAGCTCTACATCCGCATGTTCACCGACCGGCAGTTCCGCCGGCAGATCCTCACGAAGGCCGAACGGCCCAAACAGCACATGGCACAGCTCTATTTCGGCGCCGAACACCCCCGGATCGACAGCATCCTGTTCGACAGCATCGCCTCCGAACGGGTGATCGTCGAACCCCTGACCCGCGGCCGCGACACGCTGGCCCTGTGGTTCGATCTGCCCGCCGAGCAGCTGCCCGACACGATCCGCGGACGGATCGTCTACATGAAACACGACTCGGTGCGGATGTTGCAGCGCGTGAGCGAACCCCTGAAACTCCCGTGGCGCTACATCGAGTCGAAGGAGGAGGCCAAAGCCCGCGAACGCGAAGAACGGGCCCGCGCCAAGGCCGAAGCCGCCGGCGAAGAATACAAAGAGCCGCCCAAAAAGAACCCCTTCGGCGGCAAACTCTCGACCGCCGGAGCCGCGGAGCTGAACCCCGAACGCGGGGTATGGCTCGATGTGGACTATCCGCTGCGCCGCATCGACTCGGCCCTGGTGGAGCTGATCGAGGAGCGGGCGGTGCCCCCGCAGGGCAAGCCCACGCGTCCGGGCGAGAAGGCCGAGAGCAAGACCGAGGAGGTACGGCTGCCCGTGAAGTTGGTGCGCGACACCTTCTCGCTGCGCCGCTGGCACGTCGACATCCCCTGGCGCGAGGCCACCAAATACCGGCTGACGATCCCCGCGGGTGCGCTGGAGGATATCGCCGGGCAGCAGAACGACACGATATCGAGTACCTTCACCACCTTCGACCCCGAGAAATTCGCCACCGTGAAGCTCCGCCTGAAGAGCCGCCGCGGCGATATGCACTACATCGCCCAGCTGCTCGACGGCACGGGCAAACTGCTGAAGGAGTATCCCGCGCTGCAGGACACCACCGTCCTCTTCCGCTTCGTTCCGGCGGGCGACATCCGGTTCCGCATCGTGGAGGACGCCAACAACAACGGCCGTTGGGATTCGGGCGACGTGATCGCCCACCGCCAGCCCGAACGCGCCGAACTTTATGCCGACCGGGAGGGCAAGGATACCTTCGCCACCAAGGTGAACTGGGAGTTCGAGGTGGAGATGGATATGGACGCGCTCTTCGCCCCCGTGACGATGGAGTCGCTGACCGAGATGCTCGACCGCCGCGAGATGATCCGCCTGCAGCGCGAAGCCGAGAAACGGGCCAAGGCGGAGAAAGAGAACAAGAATCAGAACCAGGGCCAGAGCCACAGCCACGGCCGCAACAACTCGCAGCGTGACCGCACGGCGGGTCCCGACGGCATGGGCGGCGGCATGGGTTCGCTGGGCAACATGAGAAATATCCTGCGATGAAACGACTTTTTATATACCTTCTGCTCGGGGCGGCGCTGCTGGCGTCGGCCTCCGACGCTGCGGCCCAACACACGCTGGGCGTCAATTTCGGTATCGGCTCGGGTTCGGGCGGCCGCTTCTATCCCAAACAGGAGATGCGCGCCACGTGGGGGCTGTGCAGCGGCGGCGCGTCGTGGCGCTACTACGGTCCGCAACGCGTCATCAACGGCTTCGGCATCGATCTGGAGTGGATACAGCAGGCCTATTCGTACGCCCCCTACGCCTCGGTGGCCGAGGAGGGCGAGGAGCTGGAATGGTACACGCGCAAGATCAACAGCATGGTGCTGCCCGTGGTCTGGCAACCCCACGTCTACATGTTCAAACACCGCGTGCGTCTCTACGGCGAGGCGGCGGCGACCTTCTTCTACAACATCTCGTCGACTTACGAAAACGAGGTGGCCCGCTCGCAGGGCCAGGAGCCGTGGCGGGGCGATTACGGCTACAAGATCGCGCGCGACAACCGTTTCGCCTACGGTCTGGCCTTCGGCGGCGGTCTGGCGCTGCTGTTCGGAGAGTGGGAGCTGAACTTCCGCGTGCGCTACTATTTCGGCATGGGCGATATCCTGCGCAACCGCAACAAATACGCCGACAATGCCGACGACGGACCCGAAAACCCCTTCTGGTACACGCCGTTGCGTTCGCCGCTGGACAACATGAACATCAGCATCGGCGTCGCCTTCCGCTTCAACAAGGAGGGCTTCCGCGAATGGAACGCCCCGCGCCGCAAACGCGAAAAACAGATGAAATCGTTCAACTACAAACTGGATTAATGGAAAATACACGTCAACAACGCATCGGCCGGCAGATTCAGCGCGATATGGCCGAAATATTCACCCGCGAAGGCGCCGAAATCGTCCGCGGATCGATGGTTACGGTCACGACCGTCCGCATGTCGCCCGACCTGGGCTATGCCCGTATCTATTTGAGCGTCTTTCCGTTCGGCAATGCCGACGCCGTGATGCAGGCCGTCGGAGCCAACACCTGGATGCTGCGCCGCGAACTGGGCCGCCGCATCAAGGATCAGCTGCGCACGGTCCCCGAATTGCAGTTCTTCCTCGACGACTCGCTCGAATACATCGACCGCATCGACCGCACCCTTAAAGGCGAATAACCGGCAGCGGACAACCGACCGCCGGCAACCGGAAACCGTTTCGGGGACCGAGATCCGGAGAACAGCAAAACACTGAAAAACAAATCGTTAAAAACAGACCGCAAAAAACCGACCGTTCCGCTCCGATGAGACTGCTCACACCCCTCTTCGCGCGCCGCTATCTCTTTTCGCGCAAATCCCGCTCGGTGATCAACCTGATCGCCGGCGTGAGCTGTTTTGCGCTGGCAATGCCCGCCGCGGCGATGGTGATCCTGCTCTCGGTCTTCAACGGCTTCGACGGACTGATCCGTTCGATGGCCTCGACCTTCGACGCCGATCTGACCCTCTCCCTCAGGCAGGGCGCCTCATTCGACGTCAGGACCCTGGACACCGAAGCCATAGCGCGGATCCCGGGCGTGTGCAGCCTCTCGCCCATCTTCGAACAACAGGTGATGGTGGGCAACGGAGGACGTCAGCTCTCGGCCACGCTGCGCGGCGTCGACGCCGGCTACGACCGGACCATGCCGCTGGGCGAGGCCCTCTATGCGGGACAGTTCGAGGTCACGCGCGGCGATACGGACTGCGCCGTGATCGGCCGCACGCTGGCCTACGACCTGGGAATCCGCCCCTACGACGAGGAGGCCGCCATCGAGATCTACGCCCTGGGGCGGGGCAGTTTCTCGTCGCTGCTGCCGATGGACGCCTTCAGCCGCCGTCAGGCGGAGGTCGCCGCCCTCTTTGTGCTCGACGCGCGGACCGAACAGCAATACGTCCTCACCTCGCTGCGGCTGGCCCGCGAACTCTTCGACGCCGAAGGCCGCGCCACAGCCCTGTTGGTGCGTCTGGACCGCGGAGCCGACGAAAGCCGTGTGCGCGAGGCGCTGCTGCGCGAGGCGGGCGGGGAGTTCCGCGTGCGCAACCGTTACGAGATGAACCCCATGCTCTACGAGATGATCACGACCGAAAAACGGGGCATCTTCCTGATCGCCCTGCTGGTGCTGATCGTCGCCTCGTTCTCGGCCGTCGGCGCATTGGTGATGCTCATCATCGACAAGCGCGACGACGTGGAGACCCTCCGCGCATTAGGCGCCACAACCCCCTTCATCCGCCGGATCTTCATCGGCGAAGGGCTGCTGATCGGTGCCGTGGGCGGCGGCGCCGGGCTGCTTCTGGGCCTGCTCCTCTCGCTGGGACAGCAACACTTCGGCTGGATCGCCATGCCCGCCGACAACTTCATCATATCGTCCTATCCCGTGATCTTCCAATGGCCCGACTTCATCGCCGCCGCCCTCGCCCTCTTCCTCGTGGTGGGCATCGTCGCCGTGGCCACCACCCGCCGGATGATCGCCAAAACCTCCCGATCATGAAAAAATTCACGCATTTCCTGCTCTGTATGCTCGCCGCGCTCCTTCTCGCGCCCGCCTGCCGCCACCACACGATCATCCCCGACCGCGAACTGGCGCAGATCTTCCACGATATCTTCCTCACCAACGCCTACATTCAGGAACAGCACCCCCGCGTGGACTCCCTGATGATCTACGAACCCGTCTTCGCCCGCCACGGCTACACCACCGAGGATGTGCAGTACACCATCGGCAACTTCTCCAAACGCAAGAGCGCCCGTCTGGGCGACGTCGTCGAACTGGCCATCGCGCTGCTGGAGGAGGAGGGCCTGCGGCTCGAACACGAGGTGGCCATCCTCGACACGATCGACAACGTCGCCCGACGGGCCACCCGGCGGACCCTCTACACCCGCCCTTCGGTCCGCGTGCAGGCCCTCAAAGATACCGCCCGCCTGCGCTGGTCGGTCCCCGTAACGGAGCCGGGCGACTACACCGTATCGCTCGACTATCTGGTCGACTCGTTAGACAAAAACCGCACGATCCGCGCCGCCGTATGGCTCGAGGGCGACACCGAGGAGCAGGGCCGGATGCGGTACCGCGCAGTGCCGCTCACCCGTCGTCGCCGCGAGCACTTCGAGCAGACCCTCACCGCCGACACCGCAGCCCGCCGGCTCGTGGTCGACTTCTGGCGGATCGACGGCCGCCGCGACCGCCCCGACATCCGGCTGTCGGACATCCGCATCACCCGGACACTCCCCGCCGACCGCGCCCGCGACAGCCTCTACCGCCGTCAGCTGAACCTCCGAATCTTCGCCGATGACTTCCCCGCATCCCCCAAGGCGGATCGCCGCCCATAAGCTTTTCATCGACGGCCGGCTTATCGACCGCCCCTGGGTCGAAGTCGACGACCAGGGCCGCATAACCGCCCGCGGCCAATGGAACGACCTCGACCGCATGCCCTGCACCCAATTCTTCGGCGGCATCCTCCTCCCCGGACTCTATGCCCCCCTCCCCACAACCCCCC
>CAZHMX010000044.1:0-14573 GCA_964533725.1 uncultured Alistipes sp.
GCGCGGCAAGGGGCGGGGTCCTATCCCGCCCCGACGAGCGCAGTCGTATCAAGAACAAGCGAGGCTGCCCCTGCAGGACAGCCTCGCGAAAAGAGGTGCTACACCCGGATTACTTCAACCAGCGGGGGTCGCCGATCGTCTCGCCCTGGGCGTTGACCAGCAGCGACTTGTACTGCGACTTAATCTTGAAGCCGTCGGGGATGCGGTGATCGACCTCGACGTCGAGGTTCAGCTTGTGACCGCGGTAGTTGGCGTGCATATCCACGTCGCCGTTGGCCGACTTCGGATTGGGATCCTCCATCAGTTCGGCGGGCTGGGGATAGGAACCGTCGGTTGCCGTCACCAACTTGATCTTCGTCTCGTCGGCCGGGTTACCGCCGTTGAGGGGCTGGTTACCGCCGCCGTCGGCCGCCTTGTTGTTGGCACCGCGCGAGGTGTGCGAGAAGTTGTACGACGTCCAGAGGTAGTCGGTCAAAGCGCCGCTGACGTCAGCCTTGTTCATGTTGGCATCGGTGTAGTCGGGACGGGCCACGGCGTAGTTGTCCGAGAAGTGGTAAACCGTACCGGTACCGCGACCCTCGATACGCATACCGGCCACATAGAGGGTACGCTTGTCGTTGGCATCCTTGCGGACGGTGACGAAGAGGTTGTTCTTGCAGGTGAGGGTCATGTTCAGCGGAGCGTAGCGCATCTCGAAGATCAGACGGTCTTTCGAGCGGGTGCTGCAGTTGACGATCGTGTTGTTCGAGAAGTTGACATTCCACGTCACGGTGGGGTCCCAGGCGGTGTTCTTGTTCTCGGAGATCACGGCGTGACGGGGGCTGTCGATGAAGGTCGAGTTGGTCCACTGGAAATCCTTGAGGATGTTGTGCAGGGGCAGCGTACCGTCGCCGGTGATCCACGAGTAACCGCGGCCGTTGTTGTCGTACAGACCGCACTCGTAGAACATACAGTCGTCGATGATGAAGTGCTCGATCTGCTTACGGTTCGGGCCCTGGAAACGGATGAAACCGCGGATCATGTTACGGAAGTTGCAGTGACGGAGCTGGAAACTCGAGAGCGTGAAGGCCATGGCCTGCGAGAACTGGTTGATGAAGTAGTTACCCAGACCGCTGCCGACCTGCGAGGGACGGTTCAGATAGTTGTAGGCGCCGTCGCAGTCGAAGTTGATGTTCTCGATGATGATATCCTGCACGTTGATACCGCCCATCTCACCCAGGTTGGCGTTGCGGCCGAACGAGAGGTTGCACGAGCAGGGATCCGGATAGCCGCCGCCCGTGTCGGCCTCGGCCTTGGTCACACCGGCCGTGACGGTCGGGTTGGTGGCCACCAGTGCGGGGTCGGGGTTGGGCACGGACTTCGCCCAGCCGATGCCGAGGAATACCAGCGGGCGATCCTCCGGAGCGACGTTCTGGTCCGTACAGCGCAGCGTGAAGCCCTTCGACATGTTGACCGTGTTCTGGATGTAGTAAACCTTCTTGGGCTCCAGCTCGAAGATCGTGCCTTCGGGATAGTCGGCGTTGTTCATGTAGTTGGCCAGCATGGTGTCGATACGTGCGGCCTTCAGCTCCTTGGCGCGGGTGTTGATGTCGTTCTGGTCGTACCAGTCTTCCCACTTCATCACCACGGGATCGATCGGATCACCCTTCATACGTACGTTCAGCGTGTTGTACATACTGTCGTAGTAACGCTTGATGTTGGTGTTGAAACCGTTCACCGTGTAGGAGCAGTTGTCCTGCAGACCCTCTACGTCGATGTAGCCCTGGTCCTTGTAGTCGGCGAAGTCGAACTCGAACTTCGGGGCGTCGGGGTTGTCGGCCGTCGGGGCTACAACTACCTTGTCGACGACGTACTCGCCGTTCCCGTCCAGCTCGAACTTGTCGGACGAGATGTTGCGGTTGGTCAGCGACCAGCAGACACGCAGCGAGTTCTTGGTCACGTTCTCCACCCAGAACACGTCGGGGATGTCGTAACGCAGACCGGTCTCGATCTGCAGATAGTCGTTGGGGTGGGCACCGTCGCCGTAGCCGTTCCACTTCGAGTGGTAGCCTTCGCCGCGCTTCGAGAGCGTCTGGATGGCGAAACGGAAACCGCACTTGTACTGCATGTCGTCGAAACGGAATTTCAGTACGTCGGGACCGAGGATCGTGTCGACCAGGCAGTCGGTCGGCTTCTCGAAGTTACGACCCTGCACGACGCACTTCAGACGGTAGCCGGCGCAACCTTCGATGCCGTACCACTCGACCTGAATGTCGTTGACCGTACCCTCGACAACGCCGCAATAGTGGCCGGCCGTACCGCCGGGGTTGTTCTCGGTGTTGCCGCTGCCCTGGTTGCCGTAACCCATCTTGCCCGAACGGAAGAGGGTCATCGGTTCGCGCAACAGGCTATCTTCGCCTTCCAACACTTGCTCGTCGTCGTTCGAGCAGGCCACCATTCCGGCAGCGCAACAGAAGGCCAGCAGCAGCGCTAAAAATTTATTTCTTTTCATAGTTTTGTTGCTTTCAGTTGTTTAACGAAATGATCAATAGCCGTAGTAGTTTTTGTACGTGCCGTTGCTTGTATTTACCGCCTTCTCGGGGATCGGCAGGATGTAACGTACGACGGGCAGGGCGCTGGGGGCCACCTCCCAGAGGTTGGGCTTGGGATCGCCGCCGAACTCGTCGCCGACGATGTAGCCGCGCAGCGAGTAGCAGCACTGTGCGTTGGGCGTCGAGTCGTCCTTGATCAGACCCGTGAAGAAGTTGACCGTCGTCCAGTTGGTGTCGCCGGGAGCGAGCAGCCAGTTGTCGCCGTCCTTGATCTTGGGGCAGTCCGTGGCGCGCATGAACGTCAGCGGGTTGGCGACCTCCAGCACGGGCATCGACTTGGCCACGGGCATCGAACCGAACTTCGTGTAGTCGTAACCGGGGTTCTCGTCCACATTGCGGTAGAAGATGTCGATCGGATAGGTCTGGTCGAAGCCCTCGAAGTAGAACTCGTCACCACCGACAGCCAGAGCGGCGCCGTAGTACTTGTAGAACACGTCGCGGATGGTCTCGGCATATTTGTTCCAGCGAACTAAATCGCGCCAGCGCAGACCCTCGCCGCCGAACTCGTACTTGCGCTCGTCCATGATCAGCTTGAAGAAGGCCTCCTTGTTGCCGGCTGCGGCTACATAGGAGTCCACCATCTGGGCGTAGTTCTCGGGCAGGAAGGCGCGGCGGCGAACCGTCTTCAGGGCCTCCTGTGCGGCAGCCGTCGGGCCGTTGTTGACCTCGTTGGCAGCCTCGGCGTACATCAGCAGCACATCGGCATAGCGCATGTAGGGGAAGCCGATACCGTCGTTGCCGGCGCTCTTCGGACCCATGGCCACGCTCTCGTCCTGCCACAGTTTCGACCACTTGCCGCAGAACGACGTGAAGGCGTTGGTGCGGAAGGCGGCCTTACCCGTGTTGTCGTAGCCCCAGAGGGGTACCGTGTAGTTGCGGCGCAGGTCGCCCTCTTCGAAGTCCCAGCGGTAGAAGATGTTCAGACCCAGCGAACCGCCGCACTTGCCCCAGACGTGGGGCGTCTCGCCATCCAGCTCGGCGGCCGACGGACCCCAGGTGTAACCGACGCTGCCGTTGAGCGTCTTGGTGAACGGAATCTCGAAGATCGGGTCGTCCTGGAGGTTCATGCGGTAGTTGCACTCGTCGATGAATACCTCGTCATAGCGCTTGGCGAGCGTGTGGGTGCCCGACATGATCACCGAGTCGGCATACTTCATGGCGATCTGGTAGTACTCCTTGTAGTCGTCGGGACGCTTCATCGTGCCGATCTCCGACTGGCTGGCGCCCGGACGGAGCGAATAACCGGCATAGGTGAGCGACATACGGGCGATCAGGGCCCAGCACAGCTCCTTCGAAGCCTTGCGGATCGTACCGTTCGAGCCGGCGAAACGCATCGACGGAGCGGCCTCGCGCAGGTCGGCGATCAGGGTCTTGAGGATCTCTTCGCGGTCGGTGATCGGGGTAACCAGCTCGTGGGGTTTGTCGTACGAACGCTCCATCTTGAAGGGGACGTCGCCGAAGAGAATCACCAGGTCGTGATAGTTCATCGCACGCACGCACTTGGCCTCGCCGATCTGGCTCAGGACCACCGAGTCGCGCTCGGCGGCGAACTTGCTCTGCGAAGCGCCTTTGATAAAGTTGTTGGCATACTCGATGTTGGTGTAGGCGGCGGTCCAGGTGCTGTAGAGGTTGCTGCCGGAGGGGGTACAGTCGAAAGCCTTGTACTCGTTGCCGGCGGTGTTCTTCATCATGTTGCTGTTGGTGGTGAACTCCACGTCGCTGTTCAGACAGAAGGTGGTGTAGTAGGCACCGCCGTAGGTGTTGCCGTTCAGCAGGTAGTTGTAGACGCCGGACAGTGCGCGGTTGATCTCTTCTTTGGAGCCGAACACATAGGGATCCTCATACTTCGATTCGGACTCCACATCCAGGAAATCGGAGCACGACGTCAGTCCGACCACCAGAAGCAAACCGGCTAAAAATATATTCTTTTTCATCTTGTTTTTACGTTTTTAGGGGTTTTAGAACGAGAGGTTGACACCGAACAGATAACCGCAGCTGCGCGGGTAACGGTTGTAGTCGACACCCGGAGTTACGCCCGTCTGCAGGTCGACCTCGGGGTCGTAGCCGCTGTAACCGGTCAGAAGCCAGAGGTTCGAGCCGGTGAAGTAGACGCGCAGACGCGATACGCCGAACTTCTTGGTGATGCGCTCGGGCAGCGTGTAACCGATCGTGATATCCTGCAAACGGAGGAACGAACCGTCCTCGACGAAGTTCGACGTCGAGACCTTCTTCGTCACGTCCACGGGGTTCCAGGCCGTAGCCTTCTTGTTCATCGGCTCGTAGTACTGCTCCAGGTACGAACCCAGCACCGAGTTGGCCAGGATACGCTCACCCTTGTCGTTGGTGTAGTTCCAGCGGCTGTTGTGGCCGTACTTCGACAGTACGTTGTAGTAGTTGCCCGAGTTGCCAATCGACGAAGCCAGCATGTAGGCCGTACCGTTGTAGACGTCGAAGCCGTACATATAGTTGAAGTTGGCCGTGAAGTCGAAGCCCTTCCAGTGGGCCGTGATGCCGAAACCGCCGGTGAAGTCGGGGGTCGTGTCGCCGATCTTCACGCGGTCGTACTCGTCGACGATGTTCACGTCGTCCTCACGACCGCCGCCGTGGTCCACGAAGTTCTTGAACTTGGGACGGCCCGGAGCCGTGCCGAACAGACCGTCGCAGTTGACGGGGACCTTGTTGCCGTTGGCGTCGAGTTTGGGCTCGTAGTTGGCCGAGGTGGTGCGGTCGAAGTCGTCGAAGCCGTAGAGGCCGTCATAGACGTAACCGTAGATCACACCCAGAGGCTCGCCCACCTTCATCAGGTAGTCGTTCGTGCCGGTGAAGGGGCTCTCGAACCACTGCTCGGTCTCCTCGCCGTTGATCTTGTCCACTTTCGAGCGGTTCAGGCCGAAGGTGGCGTTGACGGCCAGGTCGAAGTCCTTCTTGGCGATGATCGTGCCGTTGAGCGTCAGCTCGAAACCCTTGTTGGTCACCTGACCGATGTTCTGCAGCTGGCGGCTGTAACCGGTGGTGGTGGGGATGGTCGTGGTGTAGAGCATATCGCGCGTGGTGTTCCAGTAGAACTCGGGCGTGATGGTCAGCCGCTTGTTCCAGAGGCTTACGTCGAGGGCGACGTTACGCGTCACGGTGGTCTCCCACTTCACGTCGGGGTTGGGGAAGGTCGAACCGCCGTAGTAGTAGTTCTCGCCGTTGATCTGGCCGCCCTGGAAGTCGGGACCCTGCGAGTGCACCGTGTAGGTGTAGCGCCACAGGTCGTCGCCGATGTTGTTGTTACCGACCAGACCGAAGGCCACGCGGAGTTTCAGCTCGTCGAGGATGTCCGAATCCTTCAGGAAGTTTTCCTGATCGATGGCCCATGCACCCGAGATCGAGGGGAAGTAACCCCAGCGGTTGCCCGGAGCGAAGCGCGACGAACCGTCGGCGCGGAACGTTGCCGAGAGGTAGTACTTGTGGTCGTAGTTGTAGGTGGCCTGTGCGAAGAACGACGCCGTGCGGTTGGGGGTCGAGATCGACGAGGTGATGCTGTAGGGTTTACCCAGGCCCATGTTGTTGAGCGCGCGCTCGGGGGAGATCATATCGGGGAACTCGATGGCGTCGGAGTAGTTCTGACGCGACTGGTAGTGCTGGATCTCCTGACCGACGAGGAACGAGAGGTTGTGCTTCTCGCAGGTCGTGAAGCCGTAGGTGGCGGTGTTGGTCCACGTGTAGCGCGTGTAGCGCTTGTCGGTCACCTGGGCGAAGGGGTGGTTGTTGTAAATCGAACCCGCTGCGGCCTCCGACAGATAGCCGTAGAAACGCTGGTCCTTGTCGAAGCCCATCGTGTGCGAGAACTCAGAACGCAGGCGCAGGCCCTTGACGGGCTTCCACTCCAGGCTGGCCTGGTTGACGAAGGTCCACTGGTTACGCTTGTGGTAGTTCTGGTTGACATCCTCCACGGGGTTGGCCATGGCCCACTTGGCCTCCTCCAAAGGATCGGCGTATTCGGGGTTGATGTAGGCGAACTCGCGGATACCGTTGTGGGGACGGTAGCGCAGGATACCCACGATACCGCCGCGGCCGAAGTCCGAGGCGCTCGAACCGTCGTCGGTGCGGACCGTGAAACGGGGGTTAACCAACAGGGTGAGGTTCTTGGCCAGTTCGGCGTTGACTTTGGCGTTGAAGTTGGTACGCTGTACGCCGGTGCCCAGCAGAATACCCTTCTCGTCGTTGTGGGTGAACGAGACGTTGTAGCGGAGCTTGTCGGTACCGCCGCCCACCGTGACGTTGTAGTTCAGGGTTACGGGCGTGCCACCCATCACCTGGTCCTGCCAATCCTGGGCCTCGATGTTCTTGTAGAGGTCCATATCGAGCGGGTTGCCGAAGTTCTTGTGGAAGTCGTACAGACGCGAGTTGCTCATGATGGCGGCGTCGAGCTGATAGCGCGTAAACTCGTAGGAGTCGAGCAGGTCGAGTTTGCGGTTGAGCTTGTTGATACGGGCCGAGAAGTTGGCCTCGATCTTCATTTTGCCGGCCTTGGCGCTCTTGGTGGTCACCATCACTACGCCGTTGGCACCGCGTGCACCGTAGATGGCGGTCAGCGAGGCGTCCTTCAGCACGTCGATCGACTGGATATCCGTCGGCGGAATATCGTTCATGTTGTCGGCGGGGAAGCCGTCGATGATGTAGAGCGGGCTACTCTTACCGTCCAGCGACATCTGACCGCGGATACGGATGTTGATCTCGGCACCCGGGGCACCGTCCAGCGTGGTCACCTGCACACCGGCGATCTTACCCTGGAGGGCCTCGGCGGCCGAAGCCACCGGCGCGATGGCCAGTTTCTCACCCGATACCGAACCGACCGAACCGGTCAGGTCCTTACGGACGACGTTCATATAACCGACCACGACGACATCCTCGGCCGTCAGGGCGTCGGTCTTGAGCACGACGACCAGATCATCCTTGGCCTCGGCCGGGATCTCCTGGTTGGTCATACCCACGTAGGAGAAGATGAGCGTTTTTCCCTTCCCGCTGACGGTCAACGAGAAATTACCCTCGATATCGGTACTCGTACCGGTCGTGGTGCCCTTGACCAGAACCGATGCACCGATCACAGGCGCTTGAGTCTCGTCCACTACCTTGCCTTTGACGGTAAAGGACTGCGCAAAAACCTGGAGGGGGGGGGAAAGCAGGAGTGCCAGCAGGCACAGTTTCCACCAAATCACATGTCTAGATTTTTTCATGTTTTTGACAATTAGGTTAATATTAGTTTTTAAGTGTTTGTTCTCTTTTCAAATGCCTTTCCGACGGTCGTTTTGTCTCCGTTCGTCCTTGCCGGTCTTTGCTCTTCCCTTATTTGCCTGCCGGGGTGAAACGGATCCAGTCTGCGTCGAGGAAGGCGCCGTCGTTGCTGACGGTCGGGCGGGTGTTGAAGAAACCGACCTTGGCGCCGATCCATTTGCCCTCCTTGACCTTGAACGGCCGGCCGACGGGACGGTACGTCTTGCCGTCGGTGCTGTAGCTCCACTGCGCCGTCGCCTCGATTCCGTTGGCATAACCCGAACTGCGGACCTCCACGCGCAGATAATACCACGGCGTGGCCGGCCGCGGCTGCGGAATGTCGTCCACGGCATATTTCTGGGTGTAGGGGGCCTCCATCGGCGTCAGCGTTACGGGGAACTCCTCTTCCGTGACCTCCGCCTTGCCCTTCATCGCATCCCGGCACGTCGCGTAACGCAGCACGCACGATCCATCCTTGAGCGTCACGAACTTAAGGGCTGCATAATCCATTCCTTTGAGGATCATGCCGGCCTCCTCGCCCCTGTTTTTGTACCCCGGGTTGGGGATAAAACGGACCTTGGCCGTCGCGGTGAAGTTCTCGGTGGGGAACTTCTGCAGCAGCGCGTTCTGCAAATCGGACAGGTTGCGGTATTCGTCGGGCTGCTGCACGCCGTAGAGGCGCAGCTTCGACTTGTTGGCGTCGCAGAAATACCAGTAGTGGCTGTAGGGTCCTTCGAACTGCCACTGCAATCCCAACTCCGTCGTGTCGAATTCGTCGTCCTCGGCCGGCTGGAACTCGCCGCTCGAAGGGAGGGCGGGTTTCTTCCACTTCAGGACGGGATCGCCGCAGCCGTCGCCGTCGCTGTCGTCGCCGATCACCAACCAGTCGTCGACCCAGCGTGCAGGCTGCAGATGGGTTACGCGGCCGTAGGCGTGTTTGTCCTGGAAGTGGATAAACCAGTCTTCGCCGTTCTGCGTGTCGATCCACGCGCCCTGGTGGGGGCCGTTGACGCGCTTCACCTTACCCTGCGCCAGGCCGACATACTCCTCGTAGGGGCCGAACGGATTGCGCGAGCGCAGCTCGACCTGCCAGCCGTATTTCACGCCGCCCGCGGGACTCATAATATAATAATAGCCGTTGCGTTTGTAGAATTTCGTACCCTCGATGGTGGGCTGGTCCTCGTGACCGTCGTAGACGATGCGCGAAGGTCCCGTCACGTGCGTGCCGTCGGCCGACATCGGCGCCACGAACAGCACCGACTTCACCCCGGCGCGACTTCCGGCGCAACCGTGTGACAGATAGGCTTTTCCGTCCTCATCCCAAAGCGGGCAGCAGTCGATCAGCCCCTTGCCCTCCTTGACCCATACGGGGGCGGTCCACGGTCCGCGCGGATCCTGCGCCCGGGTCATGAAGAGTCCCTGGTCGGGGTCGCCGCAATAGATGTAGAACCACCCGTCGTGGTAACGGATCGCGGGGGCCCAGACATAGTTGCCGTGCTGGATCTTCTTGTGCCAGTCGAGGTTGGTTCCCCGGAATTCGGGCCGTACGGGATAGTCGTCCTGCAGTGCGGCGCCGATCAGCTCCCAGTTGACCAGGTCGGTCGAGTGGAGGATCTGCAACCCCGGGAAGCAGGCGAACGACGAGGCGGTCATATAGTAATCGTCTCCCACGCGGCAGACATCGGGATCGCTGTAGTCGGCGTCGATGATCGGGTTCCGGTAATATCCGCCCTTGAGGTTGGGGTTCCAGGTGCTCGAGGGTTTTTGCGCCTCCGCGCCCCAGACCATACATACCAGCGACAGGGTCAGTATCAAATGTTTCATATTCGGTCGGTTCTTTATTCTCGGTCGGCTCTGTTGCCGGGTCTCTCTTTTTCGCTCGGCTCGGTTCTCGGTGACTCCTTGTCCTTGTTTCGGCAGGGGGGATTAGCGGGATTGGATCCCGGTGCAGAAATATTGTTGCAGGGGGTTGCCGTCGCGGGCCTCGATCGAGGTGTTTTTCATCTCGATGCCTTCGCAGTAGATCATCTCGCCGGCGGTGCGGGCGGTGATTTCGACGTTCTCCATCGTGATATCCTTCACGGGCATCTCGGGCAGGCCGTTGAAATAGAGGGCGTTGTTGGCATCCTTGCAGGTGAGGTTACGGATGTGGATCGAGCGGAACGAGGGGGTGGTGATGCTCACCGGCTCGGCGTCGATGGCTGCGGGACGTTTCGTGCCGTCGGGCAGTTTCTCGAACGAGCGCTTGCCGCCGTAATAGAGGTTGAAACGGATGGCGTCGGCCAGAATGTTGGTCATCGTGATCTCCTCGACCCAGATGTTCTCCACCACGCCGCCGCGACCCCGGCAGCTCTTGAAACGCAATCCGTTGTCGGTGCCGAGGAACGAGCAGTTCGAACACTTGATATTCCGCACGCCGCCGCTCATTTCGGAGCCGATCACAAAGCCGCCGTGTCCGGCATAAACCGTACATCCGCTGATGATTACGTTCTCCGTGGGGATTCCGCGGCGGATGCCGAACTCGTTTTTGCCCGACTTGATGCAGATGCCGTCGTCGCCCACGTCGAAGGTGGTGTTGACGACGATGCAGTTTTTGCACGACTCCAGATCCAGACCGTCGCCGTTCTGCGCATAGCTCGGGTTGCGCACGTCCACGCCGTCGATGATCACATTCTCGCAACACTCGGGATGGAGGTTCCACGCGGGCGAGTTCTGGAAGATCACCCCTTCGAGCAGGACGTTCCGGCAGCCGTAGAGGTCGACCATCGTCGGGCGGGGCAGCTCGTGCTCGGCCGGTTGCCACAGGTTGTCGCGTTTGAAGACGCCGCCGCGCGAGGTGATTCGTTTCCAGGTGTTTTCGGTCACCTTCTCCCGCTTCAGCGGACGCCAGCACTCGCCGTTGCCGTCGATCACGCCCTGTCCCGTGATGGCCACGTTGACGGCGTTGCGTGCGCTGACGGGACTCTGCGCGCGTCGTGTCCGCTCACCTTCGTAGTTGCTCTCGACCATCGAATAGTCGGCCAGATCTTCCGAAAAGAGGATGACGGCACCCTTGTCCAAGTGCAGGTTGATGTTGCTTTTGAGGACGATCGGCCCCGTGTACCACAGTCCCGACGGCACGTTGAGCGTTCCGCCGCCCTGTGCGGTCAGTTCGTCGATGGCGCGCTGGAATCCGGCCGTGCACTTGGCGTTCGGGCCGCCCGGCGCATAGGCGGACAGGTCGACCTGCCGGTCAGGAAAAACGGGGCGCTCCACCCGGGGCATTTCGAAGGGCAGATTCGCATAGAGCGCTTCATAGCGATATACCCCTTTTTTGGCCGACGCTGCGTTAGCTGCAACGAGCAGCAAAGCGAGCAGTGCTGTTAGTCGTTTCACAATAATTTTAGGTTCAGTGTTTTAGGTTGGTTTCCCGACCTGCTGTTATTGGGCCGAAAAATCGCGCAAATTTATAAAGGTGGAGAAATATATACAAGAATATATCGATTTTGTACAAAATAAAATCGCTAAAATCACATGCTTGCACTCGTTTTCCGATAGGCTGCCGGAGTCGTTCCGGTGATTTTGTGGAACAGGCGCGTGAAATAGGACGAATCGCTGAACGAGAGCTGGTCGGCGATCTGTTTGATGCTTTGGTCGGTGGTGGCCAGCAACATTTCGGCCAGCTCCACTTTGCGGGAGTTGATGTATTGCAGCGGCGACTGTCCGCACTCGCTCTTGAACAGGCGGATGAAGTGGTCTTTCGACAGACAGATCATCTCGGCCATCGACTCGATGGTGATATTCTCCTGCAAATTCTGACGTATGTATTTGAGTACCTGGTTTATCCGTTTGTCTTTGGCCGACGGTGCGGGTGCGGCGTTCTCCAAAAACCGCGACATGAGCTGGTTGATGATGCCGACGGTCTCCATCTTCACCGAGAGCCGTCCGGCGCGACTGCGGGCCACCATGCGGTGCAGCGTTGCGGGGTTGTCGTAGCTGCGCGGATCGCTGGCCGGCAGCTGTTTGTCGGCGTTGATGCTGCAGAGTCGCCGGAAGAGTTCCCGGTCGATCGGTTCGGCCTTGACCTCGTTGGCCAGGCGGTAGTCCGCAAAGAGTTCGCGAGCCTGGTCGATGCGGCAGTCGAAGTGGAGGTAGAAGTGGACAAACCGGCCGCTGCAACGGTTGGTGTGGGTGGTGTAGGGCGGCACGAGATAGATGTTTCCGGCCGTAAGCCGCCACGTCCGGTCGTTGGTCCTGTCCGCCTGCGGTCCGTGGAAGATCATTTCGGCCTCGCCCTCCAATACATAGTAGATGCGCGCAAACGGACTGCGGATCCGGTCCCAGTTCCAGTCTCCGTCGTGCACCGCCATTCCCGAGTGTAACAGTGTGGGATTCAATGTGTAATTGTCCAATTCCATGCTCTGTTTCGCTCTCCGCTTTTGGTTTCGTCGTTAGGGTTTTCCGTCGCCTCGGGCTGTTACCGCTGCTTTCGGCTTCGGCTGCGGTCCCGGCTTTGTCGCTTCGGGCTGCCGTTCTTTCGGGCATCCGTTCCGTTTCCGCTGCCCTCTGCCCCTCTGTCCTCTGCCTTCTGCCCTCTGCCTTCTGTCCGTCCGGCTTTGGTCTTCTGCTGTTTGCCGTTCGGTCTTCGGCTGCGATTTCCGTTTCCCGGTGTTTGGCAAGACCCCGAAGCTTTTCGGGGGAGGGTTGCTCCGCAAAGATAGCGATTGCTTTGCAGAAAATCAAATCGCACCCCTCTTTTTGTATTTTTTTCGCCCCTTTCGCATCCAACCGCACGGTAATCAGTTCATTTTTTGACCGTTCCCCGTTTTTCCGCCTCCCCGCAACGTAAAAATCCCCGAGGCCTGTGACCTCGGGGCGGGTGCAATCCGCGGAAGGATCCGGGGATGTCGATTTTGTCCTCCTGCGGCGGCGGACTAATCTTTGTCGACCAGCGGGGCGGCGATCTTATAGGTGCGGGAGGCCAGCTCCTTGTTCATCATGTATTGGCCGAACTTGTCGTCCTCGACCTGCTCGAACAAAAAAATCATATCCGTGGCGCTCTGCTCCTCCTCGACCTGTTCGTCGACAAACCAGCCGAGCATCGTCATCGACGCCAGATCGCACTCCTCGCGGGCCAGTGCGTAGAGGTTGTGGATCATTGCCGTCACCTCTTTTTCGTGTTCGAGCGCCGAACGGAACATCGCCAGCACCGACTCCCACGCGGTCTCCACCTCGGCCAGGGGCTGCAGCTCCACCTTCGCGCTGCGGTCCAGCAGGTAGTTGATCAGGATCTGCGCATGGTCCTGCTCCTCGCGGAACTGCACGTGGAACCAGTTGGCCACGCCCTTGTAGCCTTTTGCGGCAGCGTCCGCCGACATCGACAGATAGAGATAGGCCGACCAGAATTCGGCGTTGATCTGGGCGTTGATCGCCTCTTGCATCTTTTTGCTAAGCATATTTCTCGTTTTTTTGAAGTGTCAAACAACTCGCAGGCCTCCGTTCCGATGCCGAAATCCGTTGCCGGTCTCCCTTTTCCTGCCCTGGCGGCGGCGAAATCCGCCGGCTTCCTGCACCGGTCTGACGGAACATTTCGAAAAGCATCCTCCCGAAGGCAGGAGAATCATGGCTCCCGATATGCAAAATCCAAACCACGTCCGTTGCGCGCGTGCGTACCCACACCTATTTTATATATAGCTCTCCGCCCCGCTGAAAACCCCGTAAAACCCCGTGGCAAAGAAAAAAACGGTCCGAGATGCAAAATTTTTTGCTTCTCGTTGTATAATCCGAATAAAATTTCTATATTTGCACCCGATTCGCTGTTTTTGCAGGGTCGACGAGTTCTTTGGCAAGAGCATTGAAATTTTTCCTTCAAAAAATTTGGTGGATAAAATTTTTATGTCTACATTTGCAATCCGAAACGGCAGTTATGCCGATGTAGCTCAGAGGCCAGAGCAGTTGATTTGTAATCAACTGGCCGGGGGTTCGAATCCCTCCATCGGCTCTGAAAGCCGAAAAGAGGGCGAGCAGGAATGGGAATGCGGAGATCGGGCGGCGTTTGAAAGCGCGGTTTTGTCGAAGCGAACCGGACCGGCAGGGTCTTGAGCGATAAGGGAAGATACCAGAGTGGCCAAATGGGGCAGACTGTAAATCTGCTGGCTTACGCCTTCGGTGGTTCGAATCCATCTCTTCCCACAGTAAAAAGGGTGCCGATTGGAGTTGCAAATTCCGACTTGAAGTTGGAGAGGCAGGCTCTGATGCGGTGCATTTTTGCGGAAGTAGCTCAGTTGATAGAGCATTAGCCTTCCAAGCTAAGGGTCGCGAGTTTGAGCCTCGTCTTCCGCTCCAAGGGGTCCGAGAGGGACCCCGGCAAAGGCACCGGGGGTGCCGAAAAGTTCCGCGAGGGCGTGTTGAAGCAGCGTTCCGCAAGGGGCTGTGGAGAGGTCCGGACGGGACAGCCGAAGAGAGGTTCCGCGAGGAGCCGCCCGGGGGAGAGGTCGCCGAAAGGGGGCCGAAACCTGCAGGGGCCGACGGGTCGGAGGATGCGCGAGGTCGTCCGAAAAGGACGGGGAAGCGCCGCGAAGAGTGCAAATGCAGAAGTCCGAAGCGTCGCCGCTGCTGGAAAAGCGAACAGAATACAGAAAAAGAAATTTTAATTTAATAAACTGAAAAGCTATGGCAAAAGAGAAATTCGACCGGTCGAAACCGCACGTAAACATCGGTACCATCGGTCACGTTGACCACGGT
>CAZHMX010000045.1:0-14463 GCA_964533725.1 uncultured Alistipes sp.
TCGGGTTCGCCCGCGCGGCTGGGCCAAATCATTGGCCCAAGGAGCGCAGTCGCGTGTAATTCACGCAGTCAGGATCTTTTCCCGCTACTTCCACTCAAAAGTTGCGCGGACGGCGGGTGTGTCGGTGGCGGATATTTCGAAGGCTATGCCGGCGGGGGCGGGGGCGGAGGCGATGCGGAGGGTTTGGCCGTAGCGGCATTCGGCGAGGAAGTGGATGTCGATGCGCAGGGGGCGGTCTTCGGTGAAGCGTTCGATGGGGAGGGTGTCGAACATCATGTCGAGGTAGCGGAGGGTGTTGACGTGGCGGTTGAAGTCGATGTCGCTGTAGACGACGCGGTGTTCGTGCGTGGTGACGGGGACGATGGGGCGGAGCCGGCGGGGGCGTTCGGCGGGGGAGGGGGCGTCGACTACGGCGGATGCGTAGAGGTCGCCGCGGGCGGTGAGGTCGAGGGCGCGGCGGTCGGTGAGGTCGAAGAGACACCACTGGGTCACGGCGCGGCCGAATTCGCGGCCTTGGGCGTCGTTGAGTGTGAAGTTACGGGTGGAGAGCAGCCGGTTGTAGTCGCTGATCCAGGTGGTTACCGTGAAGTCGGAGAACTCTTCGGGGCGGCTGTCGAATTCGAGGGCCATGCGGGAGAGGACCCACGAGACGTTGTCGGCGCGCAGAGCGTCGACGCCGAAACCTTTGGACTGGGCGTCGATGCCGGCGACGTTGAGTATGGTGTTGGTAAGCGCAGGCACGGTGGCGCGCAGGGTAAAGTCCACCACCTGGGGGTCGACTTTATACGGATAGGTGGTTTTTTGAGCCATAGCGATCGGGGTTGTTCGAACAAAGTTAGTGTTTTAGGACGAGTTTTGCAAGCTGACGATAAATAATATATCGAAAATCGATAATTTTTATTTGATTTTCGGAGTTTTTGATTATCTTTGCAGCGTAAAAGAATAGAAGATACGAATTATGGAGCGTTTACAGGTCCGCCGCATACTCGATTTCGGACAGACAATCCGCGACACTTTTGTCGTGGGATGGCACCATGCGTTGCCGATCATCGGCTGTTACCTGCTCTGGATCGCGACGGTTTGGATCCCTTATATCAACATCGGCACCACGATTGCCCTGTCGCTGCTGCCGGTCGAACTGGCCCGCCGAAAGCCGATCCGTCCGCTGTCGATTTTTTCGCCGCGTTATCGTCGCGACATGGGCAAATATCTGATAACCATAGGTCTGGAACTGTTGCCGGCCATTGCGCTGCTGCTTATTATGATCTACCTTGGCTATACGGTTTTCTCGTTTTACGGGCAGATCAACATTCCGTGGAAGGTGGCTGTGATGACCGACCCGGCGGCTTTCTTCGGCCGGACGGCGGGGATCGTGGCTCTGCTCCTGCTCCTTATGTACGTCGCCATCCCCCTTGCGGTGCTGTATATCAGCTGGTCGATGACCTTCTATTACCTCTATGACCGGCGGTTGAATCCGCTTGAGGCGCTGAAGGCTTCGGCGCGGGCCACTTACGGCAGCAAATGGATGATCGTTCTGTCGTCGTGGCTGGTGGGACTGGCCTTGACCTGCGGGCTGTATATCCTGATGGGGCTGGCGGCCCTGATTCATGATCTGATCATTGCCATCATGGTCCTTCTGGTGCTGTTCGGGGCCTTCTCTTCGGCCTTTACGACCGCTTACAGGGCTTCGGTATGGCAACAGCTGAAAGACAACGCCGACATGGAAGATATGGAAAAGATATGAAAAACAACCGGACACAACTCAAGCGTCTGATGGCGCTCTTTGTTCTCTTTCTGGCCCTGCTGGCGGTGGGATTCATCCACAGCATAACGGGCGATTTCGGCCGCGGATTCGCGGCGGGCGTGGAGGCCGGCGACTCGTTGCGCGAGGAGTGGGCGAAAAACAACCGCGATTACACCTATCTGATCCCCGACGTGAGGATCGACGAGGAGTTCCGTCCCGTCGTGCAGGACAGCACGGCCTGCGGCAACGGCCGCGAGGTGATGATCCAGAGCGATGTGGTGACCCTCAAGGTCAGGAGTTCGGCCGAGAATCTTTCGCCGATGTCCCTCTCGCTGCGTTTGGTGGGCGACAACCCGATGGTCTTCTATTCGGCTTTGATCATCATGCTCTCGCGGGCGGCGATTATCATCCTGATGATCGTGATCATCCTGTCGCTGAAGCGGTCGATCCGCGAGGAGCGGCCCATGGAGCGGGCCAACATCCTCTATATGCGGTCGATCGGCGGTCTGCTGATCCTCTCGGAGTTGATGGATGCCGCGGGGACGTGGATGATCCGTTCGCATGCCGCGGAGGTGCTGGCCGACTGTCACGTCCGGGTCAACGACGCCTTTACGATCTCGTATTGGAACCTGATGATGGCCGTGATGGTGCTGTTTGCGGCCGAGGTCTTTGCGATCGGGCAGCGATTGAGTGAGGATCAACAGTTTACGATTTAAGTTTTGAAGATGATGGATACTTTGTGCACGAAATACACGAACCGCATGGGGGGGGGTAGCCGATGGCGATAATTATCAACATAGACGTGATGATGGCCAAGCGGAAGATCTCGCTCGGCGAGTTGGCCCAGCGTGTGGATATCACGCCGGCCAACCTTTCGATTCTCAAGAACGGCAAGGCGCGTGCCGTGCGGCTCTCCACCCTGGAGGCCATCTGTCGCGAACTGGACTGCCAGCCGGGCGACTTGCTGGAGTACCGTCCGGATCTGCCCGAAAAAGACAAGGAATAAACAATGTTTAAGACGATGAATATGAAAAAACTATGGATCGCCGCCCTGGCTGTTTTGCTGGCTGGCGGTGCGATGGCCCAGCAGGCCAATCCGATGCTCGAGTCCATTCCGGCGGACCCGGCCGTGCGTATCGGCCGGCTCGACAACGGGATGACTTACTACCTGCGCCACAACGAGAAGCCCAAGGGACAGGCCGACTTCTATATCCTGCACGATGTGGGCGCCATTCAGGAGGAGGACGACCAGCAGGGTCTGGCCCACTTCCTGGAGCACATGGCCTTCAACGGCACCAGGAACATGGAGGGCAAGCAGATGATCAAATACCTCGAGAAGGTGGGGGTCAACTTCGGCCGCAACCTGAATGCCGGCACCTCGTGGGACTACACGGTCTACCAGATGACCGACGTGCCGACCTCGCGTCAGGGGATCATCGATTCGGCGCTGCTGGTGCTGCACGACTGGTCGCACTTCATCACCCTGGCCCCCGAGGAGATCGACAACGAACGCGGTGTGATCTGCGAGGAGCTGCGCACGCGTGACGGCGCGCAGTGGCGTTCGACGATCGCCATGCTGGGCGCCATCGGCCGCGGCACGCGTTACGAGCACCGCAACCTGATCGGTCACCTGGAGGGGCTGAAGAGCTTCCCGCACGAGGCGATCCGCGATTTCTATAACCGCTGGTACCGTCCCGACTATCAGGCCGTGATCGTCGTGGGCGACATCGACGTCGACGCCGTCGAGGCACAGATCAGGACCCTGATGGCCGACATCCCCGCCGCTCCCGCCGACGCCCCCCGAAAGGCGGAGATCCACGTGCCCGCCAACGGGGAGCCCATCATCTCGATCTATGCCGATCCCGAGATGCAGCAGAGTACGGCCATGATGATCTTCAAGCGCGAGGCGACTCCCAAACCCTACCGCAACACGACGGCGATGGTGATGCAGGAGCTGCTGCTGGATATCTACGACCGGATGGCCAACGAGCGTCTGCACGAGATCGCCATGCAGCCCGACGCCCCCTTCACCGCCGCCTCCGTGGGCAACGGCGCGCTCGGCGTCATCCCTACGCTGGAAGGGACGTTCCTGCAGGTGAGTGCCCGCGAGGGCGAGCTGAACGGGGCCTTGACGGCCGCCTATGTGGAGTTGGAGCGCATGCGCCGCTACGGTTTCACGCAGGGCGAACTGGACCGCGCCCGCGAGAAGATGCTCAGCGCCCTGGAGCAGGAGTACAACAACCGCAACGACCGCGAAAACAACCGTTTCGTCTACGAATATATCGCCAACTTCCGGATGAACGACGCGATTCCCGATGCCGACACCCGGTGGATGCTGGCCCGCGAGATCCTGGGCGACTTGCCCCTGGAGGCCATCAATCTGGTGGCCGCACAGCTGACCCTGCCGGCCGATAATATCGTCGTGGTGATCAATGTTCCCGAGAAAGAGGGGCTCGACCGCCCGACCGGGGAGCAGATCGCTGCCATCCTGTCGTCGACCTTCCAGGCCGGCGAAGAGGTCATCAAGCCCTTTGAGGACAACTCGGTCAATGAGCCTTTGATTGCCGACCCCGAGTCGCTGCAGGGCCAGCCTGTGGTTAAGGAGAGCGCAAACGCCGCCATGGGGACCACCGAGTGGACGCTCCGGAACGGTGCCCGCATCGTCGTCAAACCGACCACGTTCAAGGCCGACGAGATCCGTTTCTTCGCCACGGCCCGGGGCGGTGCCGCCCTGATTGCCGACGATGACGAGTCCGCCATCGCCCGGATCTTCCTCTCCTCCGTCCGCTCGATGTCGGGCCTGGGGAACTTCTCGAACGTCGACCTGGGCAAGGTGCTGGCGGGCAAAAACGCCTCGGTAGGCGCCTCGGTCGACATATACGACCACGGTTTTGTCGGCTCGGCGACCCCCAAGCACCTCGAGACGTTGATGCAGCTTATCTATCTGAATTTCACTGCTCCGCGCTTTGACGAGTCCGATTTCAACACCGTCAGGAACCGGTATGCCGCCGCGCTGAAGAACCTGAACACCAATCCCGACTACGTTTTCCGGAAACGGGTGATGAGTGACCTGACCGGCGGCACGTCCCGACGTCAGATCATCTCGATGGAACTTCTGGAGAAGATGGATTTCGAACGCCTGAAGGCCATCAACGCCGTGCTCTACCCCGACGCCGACGACTTCACGTTCTTCTTCGTGGGCAACGTCGACCCGGCCGTCCTGAAACCGCTCGTCGAGAAATATATCGGTTCGATCCCCTCCGACGAAAAAGCCGGCGTGGGCTACAAGGACGACGGCGTGCGTCAGATTTTGGGCGAGCAGGTCGACGACTTCCGCGCCCCGATGCAGCAGCCCAAGGTTTCGATCTGCCAGCGGATGTTCATCCGGCAGCCCTACACGCTCCGGAACAAACTGATTGCCCAGCTTTTGGCCGAGGCGCTGAATGCCCGTTATTTGGAGTCGATCCGCGAGGAGAAGGGAGGCACGTACGGCGTGCACGTCTCGGCGGAGAGTTCCGGCAAACCGATTGCGTATGCGGGTCTTCTGATCCAGTTCGACACGAACGGGGAGATGGCCGACGAGTTGATGGAGATCGTCCGCAAGGAGATCGAGACCATCGCCGCCGAGGGTCCGCGTGCGGAGGATATCGAGAAGACGCGCGAATACCTGCTGAAGGAGTACGCCAACGGTCTGGAGAAGAACGGTGCCTGGGCCGGTCATCTGGAACATTATTATGTTGAGGGCGCGGACTGGCTGACCCCCTATCCCGAGACCCTGAAGTCGATCACCTGCGACGACATCAAGTCTCTGGCCGCCGAATTGCTCTCCAGGAACGACATCTATACCGTCATCATGCGCTCCGAGCAGCAATAAGCCTTTTGTCCTGTGTTATATGCAAACCCTCCTTGCCTGTCCGGGCAAGGAGGGTTTGCATATAACACAGGACAAAAGCACGGACCGGGGAGCGCCGCGCGGCAAGGGGCGGGGTCCCATCCCGCCCCGACGAGCGCAGTCGCTGTCCGGACGAAAAGTTTCGGGAAATAGGTTGTTGCTTTTCTTGAAACTTTTTGTAACTTTGGCGTATGAAACTGCGTATCGAAATTCTGGAACCGGCTGTGGCGTGGTTGCGCCACTCCGTCTCGCCTGTCTTTCTGGCGATGCTCGTGGCGTCGTTTATCCTTTGGTATATCGCCAAGCTGAGCTATGTCTACACTACCGAACAGTCGATCCCCGTGCAGATCGACGACCGCAAATACAATGTATCCTGCGTGGTCGAAGGTGTCGGAACCAACCTCTTCGGCTACCAGGCCTATATGCGCAAGCGGATCCATATCAAACTCGCCGAACTGAAATACAGCTGCGCCGAAAATGAGGAGGGACGGTCGGTACTGGTGATCGATCCGCAGTCGCTGCAAAACGCTATATCGGTGCATTACAGCGATATAAAGATCCTCTCGATCGTCCATATTCCCGAAATCGAGGCCGCCGGGGAGGAGTGCGACAAGAGATGATCCGGGTGGGCATTACGGGGGGTATCGGCAGCGGCAAATCGACCCTCTGCGCTTTGCTGGCGGCCCGCGGAGTCGCGGTCTACGATACCGATCTCGAGGCACGCCGCCTGATGGAGCACGACGCGGAGGTCGTTGCGGGAGTCCAGCGCGCCTTTGGCGACGATATCTATCGCGACGGGCGGCTCGACCGCAAGAGACTGGCCGCCGAGGTCTTCGCTCATCCCGAACGTCTGCAATTGCTTAACGCGTTGGTCCATCCCGCCGTCAAGGCCGATTTCGACCGCTGGTGCGGGGAGCGGAGGGACGATTATGTGGTGCTGGAGAGCGCCATCCTCTTCGAATCGGGGCTTGATGCGCAGGTCGACCGCACGGTGGCGGTCGTGGCGCCGCTGGAGGTGCGGATCGAACGGACGTGCCGCCGCGACGGTGCCGATCCCGAGGCGGTCAAACGACGCGTCGCGGCACAGATGAGCGACGACGATTTGGCCGAAAAGGCGGATATTGTGGTGGTCAATATCCTTCGCGAGGAGTTGGAGGAGATTGCCGCGGAGCTGGATAAACGGTTTCGGAATGAGAGCCGAATGGTATGACCTGGGGCGGCCGGCCGTGATGGCCATCGTCAATGCCACGCCCGATTCGTTCTATGCGGACAGCCGCGCCTTTACGGCCGAGCGGTTGGAGAAGCGCATCGGCGAGGCGATCGGCGAAGGGGCGGACATTCTGGACGTGGGCGGTTACTCGACCCGTCCGGGGGCTGTGGCGGTGAGCGAACGGGAGGAGATCGACCGCGTGCTGCGGGCCGTGGAGGCGGTGCGGCGCGCGAGTGCGGAGGTGCCGATTTCGATCGACACGTTCCGCTCGGAGGTGGTCCGGCAGGTGGTGCGGACGGTTGGACGCGTGACGGTTAACGATGTTACGGGCGGCGAGGCCGATCCATATCTGGCCGATGTGGCGGCCGAGCATGATCTGCCCTATGTGGTGATGCACATGCGCGGGACGCCGCAGACGATGGCCGCGATGACGCAGTATGCGGATGTGGTCGGCGAGGTGAAGACGTGGCTGCTGCGGCGGGCCGGAGCGTTGCGGCGTCGCGGGGTGCGGCGGGTGATCCTCGACCCCGGGTTCGGTTTCGCCAAGACGGTGGAACAGAACCATACGTTGCTCGGCGGGCTGCACCGGATCTGTGTGGCGGGGTATCCCGTGCTGGCGGCGCTGTCGCGCAAGTCGATGATCTACAAGGCTGTCGGCGCGACTCCGGAGCAGGTCCTGGCGGGAACGGTGGCGCTGAACTGGGAGGCGCTGCGGCAGGGTGCGGCGGCGCTGCGCGTACACGATGTGAAGGAGGCGGTCCAGGCGGTGCGCCTTTATGAGATATACCGAAAAAATTGTCAGTGATGATCAAGGCGATAAATATTCACAAGTCGTTCGGACGGTTGGAGGTGTTGCGCGGCGTGACGCTGGAGGTTTCGCGCGGCGAGGTGGTGTCGATCGTGGGTGCGAGCGGTGCGGGAAAGACCACGCTGCTGCAGATTCTGGGTACGCTGTCGGCGGCCGACAGCGGAGCGCTGAAAATCGACGATATGGACGTTATGGCGCTGAACGACAGAGCTTTGTCGAAATTCCGGAACGAACGGATCGGCTTTGTCTTTCAGTTTCACCATCTTTTGCCCGAGTTTACGGCTTTGGAGAATGTCTGTATCCCGGGGTGGATCGGCGGCCGGAACCGCGAGCAGGTCGAACACCGCGCGGTGGAGTTGTTGGAGCTGGTCAACCTGCACGAGCGGCTGCACCACAAACCGGCCGAGCTTTCGGGCGGCGAGCAGCAGCGTGTGGCCATCGCCCGCGCGTTGATCAATGCGCCCGCGGTGTTGCTGGCCGACGAACCTTCGGGCAACCTCGATTCGGTGAATCGCGAGGAGATCCACCGGCTGTTTTTCGACCTGCGCGACCGATTGGGGCAGACGATCGTCGTGGTGACGCACGACGAACATCTGGCATCGATGGCCGACCGTCGGATCGTGATGCGTGACGGGTTGATAGTCAACGAATAAACAAGCAATGTATGGAGGCCGGGGAGCTGCGCGAACTGCTCGACGGACTGTGTGACCGGTTCAATGTCGAGGCCTTTGTCGAGGCCGATCCCGTGGCTGTTCCGCACCGTTACACCCGCACGGACGACCGCGAAGTGGCGGGTTTTCTCTCGGCGACGATCGCCTGGGGGAGCCGTCCGATGATTGTTCGCAACGGGCTGCGGCTGATGCGGCTGATGGACGATGCGCCGGCCGATTTCGTGCGCGGGGCTTCGGAGCGGGAGCTGATGCGGCTTGACGGTTTTGTGCACCGGACGTTTCAGTCGTGCGACCTGCGGGATTTTGTGACGGCTTTGCGACGGATGATCGCGCAGTGGGGGAGCCTCGGCAACTTTTTCGAGGAGCGTTACGCCGCGACGGGCGATATGCGCCGGGTGCTGGCCGACTTCCGGCGCGAATTTTTCTCGGCGCCGCACCAGCTGCGGTGCGAAAAACATGTGTCGGATATCGTACGCGGGGCGGCTTGCAAACGGCTCAATATGTATCTGCGCTGGATGGTCCGGCGCGACGGCCGCGGAGTCGATTTCGGACTGTGGCGGCGGATTCCGATGTCGGCGCTCTATTTGCCGCTGGATCTCCATTCGGGCCGGGTGGCGCGGGGGCTGGGACTTCTCGCGCGGCGGACCGACGACTGGCGCGCGGTGGAGGAGGTGACGGCACGGCTGCGCGAATTCGATCCCGAGGACCCGGTCCGCTATGATTATGCCCTCTTCGGCGCGGGAATGTATCGCTGCAAAATCGATTGACAATGAACGTTTTCCGATTCAAACAGTTCGAAGTGCGGCAGGAGGCGGCCTCGATGAAGGTCGGCACGGACGGCGTGTTGCTGGGTGCGTGGGCCGAGGTCGCGGGGTGCGGCACGGCGCTCGATATCGGCTGCGGTACGGGATTGATCGCCCTGATGCTGGCCCAGCGCGGGGTCGGACGGATCGGGGCGGTGGAGATCGACGCCGAGGCTGCGGAGGAGGCGCGGAGTAATGTCGCGGCCTCGCCGTGGAGGGACCGTATCGAAGTGCATACGGCTGCCGTTCAGGATTTTACGGCGGCGGCTCCCGTCGATCTGATCGTCTCGAACCCTCCGTTTTACGATGCCTCGCTCTTGCCGCCCGATGCGGCCCGTGCGGTGGCGCGGCACACGCTGACGCTCTCGTTCGACGATCTGGTCCGCTCGGCCCGGCGCTCGGCCCATGCGTCGACGCGTTTTTGCGTGGTGCTGCCCGCGGAATCGGTCGCCTCGTTCCGGCTGTCTGCCGCCGCGTACTGGTTTCCCGTGCGACAGCTCGATGTGCGGACCACTCCGCGCCGGGGGGTGCGGCGGTCGCTGCTGGAGTTTTCGGTCGCCGATCCGGGATGCGGACTGATTCGCAGCGAACTGGTCCTGCAGGAGGCGGACGGCGCCCCGAGTGCCGAATATCGCGCCTTGACGCAGGATTTCTATCTGAAATTTTGACATTCGACGAAATAGTCTTATATTTGGACCAACAATTGGATCAAAATGAAACGGATTCTCTTCTCTTTCCTGTGCTGCATGATGGCCATGGGCCTCTCGGCACAAAATACGCCCCGCGCGGCGGTCGTCGGACTGCAGACGACGGACAACGGTATGACCCTCTCGATTCCCCGCTCGGCCATTGCGGTCGATGTCACCGTCACCTCCGAACAGGTGATCAGCGGCCCCTATGCCCGTTATGCGATGAAGTATCTCTCGGTCAAGGCCCCCTTTACCGACAAGGTGACCTATCGGATCGACGGGGCCCGGCTTGCCTTGGTGACCGATGACGCGCTTCTGGCCCCCGAGGCTTTGACCCCTCCCGTGCAGCAGGTGGTCGGTGCGGAGAGCAGCTTAACGGAGTTTCCCGCGCTGGCCGTCGACCGTTCGTCGATCACGCCCCTGACCGATGAGGCTGCCGCCAAGAAGGCCGCCGAGACCATCTTTGCCCTGCGCAAAAGCCGGATGGAGCTGATCACGGGCTTCACGGGCGAAAACGTCTTCGGTGCCGGTCTGCAGGCGGCACTGGCCGAGATCGCGCGGCTGGAACAGGCTTATCTGGAATTGTTTATCGGTCGCCGTGTGGTGACGACCGAGACCCGCCGCTATATCGTCGAGCCCGAATCCTCGAACCGTCAGTATATCGTCTGCCGTTTCTCCGACACGGACGGTCTGCTGCCTTCGACCGACCTCTCGGGCGAGGTGGTGCTCCTGAAGATCGAACCCGGAAATACCCCCTCGGTCGAGGAGGCCCCGCTCAAGTCGCCCGCGGTGGTCGAGTGTCGCCTGGCCGCTCCGTCGCTCTGTGTGCTGCAACTCAAAAACCGCGAACTGGCCCGTCAGCAGATGCCGCTCTATGCGTTCGGCCGCACGGTTCGTATGGCCGCTCCCAAGCATTAGCCGATGGAGGATTTTACGCCGCGGATGACCGCGCTGATGGGGCAGATGCGCCGTCAGATGAACGGTCAGCTCTCCGAGTCGTTGCAAAATGCCCTCCCCGCGGCCGAGCGCTACGGACTGAATTTCGGGGTGTCGCTCCCCACGTTGCGGCAGATTGCGCGCGGCGTCGGACACGACCATGCCTTTGCCCGGTTTCTCTATCGTCAGGATGTGCGCGAGTTGCGTCTTTCGGCGCTGTGGATTGCTGATCCGGAGCAGGTTACCCCGGAGGAACTGCCCTGCTGGGTCGCCCCTTCGATGCCCGCCGAACAGATCGAGGAGGCCGCTTTCGCCTTGCTCTCCCGTGTGCCTGCATGCGGAGAACCAAAGGTCGGAGGGGGTGTCGTCGGTGCGTTGGCCGGTTGGCTGACGGATCCCGAACCCGCCCGCCGCTATGCCGCCGCGCTGGCCCTTGCCCGTCGTGACGACTGCCCCGTAGCCGCCCCCGATGCGGTGCTGGCCTCCGTGAAGGCCTATCCCGACGATACCCGTTTTGTCCTGGGTGCCGCCGCCCTGCTGACCCGTCTTGCCGTCCGTGAACCGGATCTCGTTCGTGCCTTCGTGCAGACCCTCCCCGACCGGCTTTCGGATACCCCGGCCGGCCGGATTCTTTGTGACGAAATGGCTTGGCGGTTGGATCTTTAAGCCCTTTTTGTTCCGGTTCTGGCCTTTGCCGGGCTCTTGCGAAGATCCTATAGCGAGGCTTTGGATGCCTTGTCTTTGACGGGGAGCGAACCGGCGGTTTTGCAAGTGAATGTGTCGAGAAATTGTATGGGGTTGGTCGGTGCCCGCAAGGCTGTTGCGGCCCGTCTGCCGGCCGCTTTTCCTCTCCGCCGAAGAATCCGCGCGAAAAAGATTTGTCTATTTGCTTTTTTTATCTTACCTTTGTAAGGAGTTATTGTCCTTAAGGAGCTATGCCGACAGCACCGATCATTACCGACCTCATCGCGCGCGTCAAGCGGCTGATGGAGGAGCACAGGCGGTTGAGCAGACGTTGCGATGCGCTGACTGCCGAGCGGGATGCGTTGCGGGCCGACAAACGGGCCTTGCAAGCGCAGATCAAGGAGATGGACCGGGAGTTGACCACCCTGCGTTTGGGGCAGAGTTTCGCTTCGGGCGACGACAGAAAAAAAGCACGTGCACGCGTCAACCGTCTGATGCGGGAGGTGGACAAGTGTATCGCGCTGCTGAAAGGGGTACAATAAACGCACGCGGAAGGACGTTTTATGGCAAGCAAGGAACCGAAAAAGATCCGCAGGATCACCCTTAAGATCGGGGATAAGTCCTATAAGTTCGACGCCCTGCCCGAACAGGTGGAGCTCTACCGCCTGGCCGAGCGTCAGGTGGCCGACGGGATCAGGAAGTTCGAAGAGGCCAAATTCGCAGGCTTCGCGATTCAGGACTACCTTGCCATGGTAGCACTCGACCAGGCCCTCGCGAACGTCGTGTTGCAACGCAGCCGCGGCGTCGGGAATGAAGATATGCAGTCGCTCGACGAGTTAAGCCGCGAGGTCGACACCTTCCTCAATACCCCGGGAGAGCGATAAACCGGGGCCGTGGAGGTGGCCCGGACCGGGTTGCGACAGGATGAGGAACGAAGAGAGAGACGACCGATTGACGCATAGAGAGGATAGACAAACGATAACGATAGACGACCGAATCCCCAGCGGAGGGTCGCAGCCCCGTCGGCGAGGGCGCAAAATCCCGGCAGCGTTCTTTATTATATGGAAACAGGATAATCTACCCGCATGGATTCCTTAAGCTTTGCGAAACTGAACACTTTTTACATTGGGGCAACTTGTGCAACTCAAAATCAGGCCTTAACCCCCGAAGGGTGTGGCTGCGGCCACCGTTGGAAGGTTGCGATTGGCAAAGACCCCACTTTTGACTTATCGGCAGATTCGTCAAACAAGACAAGGAATACCATACGGGTTTTTTATAGGACAACATTAAACTAATATATTAACACTCAACAACTACAGTATGATTGACTATATCTTAACAGCCGCTCTTTCGGCCATCATCGCGGTTGTGATCTATATCGCTGTCTCGAGAATCATTCTCAAAAACAGCGTCAAGATCCTGCGCGAGAAAGCCCGGCAAGAGGCCGAGGCTCAGGGCGAAATGATCAAGAAGGAGAAGATCCTTCAGGCCAAAGAGAAGTTTATGCAGCTCAAGAGCGAACACGATCGCACGGTCAACGAACGCAACCAAAAGCTCGCGCAAGCCGAACAACGCGTCAAGCAGCAGGAGAACAGCCTCCAGAACCAGCAGCGCGACCTGGACCGCAAGCATGCCGAAAACGATCGTCTTAAAGAGCAGCTGCAGAACCAGTTGCAGCTCGTCGACCACAAAAAGGAGGAGGTCGAGCGCGCCATTCACGAGCAGAACTCCCGTTTGGAGCAGATCTCGGGCATGAGCACCGAAGAGGCCAAGGGAATCCTGATCGAGAACATGAAGGCTGAGGCACAGACCGAAGCCGCCGCCTACATCAACGAGACCATCGAGGAGGCCAAGCTCACCGCCACCAAGGAGGCCAAGCGCATCATCGTCGCTTCGATCCAGCGTGTGGCAACCGAGACCGCCATCGAGAATGCCGTGACGGTATTCAACATCGACAGCGACGAGGTCAAGGGCCGCATCATCGGCCGCGAGGGCCGCAATATCCGCGCGCTGGAGGCGGCTACGGGGATCGAAATCATCGTCGACGACACCCCCGAGGCCATTATCCTGAGCGGTTTCGACCCCGTACGCCGCGAGATCGCCCGACTGGCGCTGCACCAGCTGGTTACCGACGGCCGAATCCACCCCGCACGTATCGAGGAGGTGGTCGCCAAGGTCAAGAAACAGATCGAGGAGGAGATCATCGAGGTCGGCAAGCGTACGACCATCGATCTGGGTATTCACGGTCTGCATCCCGAGCTGATCCGTCTGATCGGTAAGATGAAGTATCGCTCGTCCTACGGTCAGAACCTCTTGCAGCATGCCCGCGAGACCGCCAACCTGGCCGGTATCATGGCCGCCGAGCTGGGTTTGAGTCCCAAGCTGGCCCGTCGTGCCGGTCTGTTGCACGATATCGGCAAGGTGCCCGACGACGAGCCCGAACTGCCGCACGCCATCATCGGTTCGAAGCTGGCCGAGAAGTACAAGGAGAAGCCCGAGGTGATCAACGCCATCGGTGCCCACCACGACGAGATGGAGATGACCACCTTGATCGCCCCGATCATTCAGGTCTGCGACGCCATCTCCGGTGCCCGTCCCGGTGCCCGTCGCGAGGTGGTCGAGTCCTATATCAAGCGCCTGAAGCAGATGGAGGATATCGCCCTCTCGTATCCGGGTGTGGCCAAGACCTACGCCATCCAGGCCGGTCGCGAGTTGCGTGTCATTGTCGGTGCCGACAAACTTTCGGACCAGGAGTCGGAGAACCTCTCGCACGAGATAGCCAAGAAGATCCAGGACGAGATGACCTATCCGGGTCAGGTCAAGATCACCGTGATCCGCGAGACCCGCGCCGTATCGTACGCCAAATAGCGCGTCACCTTTCAAAAAAGAGCCCCTCCTTTGCGGATATTTCCGCAAGGGAGGGACTCTTTTCTGAAAGGTACGGTCAAGATGCGACTGTCCTCCTTGGGCTCGTGGTCGGGCCCAGCCGGACGGGCGAACCCGAACAATATGTTTTCTTGCGGGTG
>CAZHMX010000046.1:0-14117 GCA_964533725.1 uncultured Alistipes sp.
AATAGGTCTCGATCAGGCGCGAGGCGACGATCCCCACGATGCCCTTCATCCACTTGGGATTGTAGATCACGGTCGACTTGAGCATCTTCATCCGCGGGTGACGCTCGATGAAGTCGTGGGCTTCGAGGGTGACGCTGCGGTCGATCGACTTGCGGTCCTGGTTGAAGGTGTCGATGACGTTGCCGTACTCGACGGCCAGCGATTCGCTGGCCTCGATGAGCAGACTCACCGCCGCATGACCTCCCGACGGAGCGGCATTTTCGTCGTTCTCGTCCATCCGCATACGGCCTGCGGCGTTGATGCGCGGGCCGATCTTGAAGACGATGTCGTCGATCGTGATGGCGTGTTTGTCCAGGCCGCAGATCTTGATGATCGACTGCAGCCCCTTGGAGGGGTGTTCGTTGAGCCGGCGCAGACCGTAGTGGGCCAGCACGCGGTTTTCGTCCGTCAGCGGCACGATGTCCGAGGCGATCGAGACCACCAGAAGATCCAGCAGCGGCGCCACCTCCGAGAAGGGCATACCGTTCTTGAGGGCATAGGCCTGTACCAGTTTGAATCCGACGCCGCAGCCCGAAAGCTCGTCGAAGGGGTAGTTGCAATCCGTCCGCTTGGGGTCCAGGACGGCCACGGCGCGGGGGATCTCCTCGGCCGGCAGATGGTGGTCGCAGATGATGAAATCCACGCCCTTGCTTTTAGCATAGTCGACCTTTTCGATGGCCTTGATTCCGCAGTCCAGAGCGATGACGAGCGAAACCCCCTTGTGGGCGGCCAGGTCGATTCCCTTGAGCGATATACCGTAACCCTCGGTATACCGGTCGGGGATGTAGAAGAGCAGGTTTTTGTGTCCCAGGTGGCGCAGGAACTTGTAGACCAGCGCCACGGCGGTGGTGCCGTCGACGTCGTAGTCGCCGTAGACCATGATCTTCTCCTGGTTGCGTACGGCCGCCTCGACGCGCTCGACCGCCCGGTCCATATCCTTCATCAGGAACGGATCGTGGAGGTCCTGCAGCTGGGGATTAAAGAACCTGCGTGCTTCCTCTACACTGTCTATGCCTCTCTGTACGAGCAGATTCGCCAGCACGGGAGAGATTTTGAGCGCCGTGGCCAGATGTGCCACCGCCTCGGGCTCCCCCTGCGGTTTCACCACCCATCTTTTCTCTATGGGCATAATCTTTTCTATTTTTATATTTTAACATTTAATTTCTCGGTTAAGTTTTTCACCAGAAGGCGTTTGACCTCCTCCATGTCGGCTTTTCGGCCGGTCTCCCGCTCGATCGACGTCACGCCCTTGTCCGTAAACCCGCAAGGATTGATCCACGAGAACCACCGCAGGTCGGTATTGACGTTCAGCGCCAGCCCGTGCATCGTCACATAGCGCGACGCCCGCACCCCGATGGCGCAGATCTTGCGTTCGCGGGGCGTGCCGACTCCGATCCACACCCCCGTGGCGCCGCCGACGCGTTCGCCGCGGATGCCCCATGCCGCCACCGTCTCGATGACCGCCTCCTCCAGCAGGTGGATATAGGCCTTGATTCCCAACCCCAGACGCTCCAGGTCGACGATCGGATAGACCACCGCCTGACCCTCGCCGTGGAAGGTGACGTCGCCGCCGCGGTCGATGCGGAAGACCTCCGCGCCGCGGCTTTTCAGACCGGCCTCGCCCGCCACCAGATTCTCTTCGTGCGCGCTGCGGCCCAGGGTGTAGACCGGCGGATGTTCCACCGTCAGCAGGTATCCGGCCGTCCCTTCGGCCGTCCCTTTGCGGCGCAACACCTCCCCGAACAGCGACTGCTGCAATGTCCAGCAATCCCCGTAGGCCATCGTGCCCAGGTCACGATAAACGATGTTCGATCCTTGCTCTACCCCGTTCATAAAAAAGCGTTTTGTGCGTCCGTCATCGGGATGCGGACGCTGTTGCGGTCGGGTGCAGGGCCTCTTTACCGGCCTGCCGCCTTCGACAGCCTGACGGCATCCAAAGCCCGGTCGGCCAGGTACGAGGAACGCACCATCGGGGCGCTCGCACAAAAGTCGAATCCGAGTTCCAAAGCCGTCCGTCGCCATTCGTCAAACCGCTCGGGGGAGACGTATTCCGCTACGGGATAATGCTCCAGCGTCGGTCTGAGATACTGGCCGAGGGTCACGATCCGCACTCCTGCCTCGCGCAGGTCCCTGAGCGTTTGCAACACCTCGTCATCCGACTCGCCGAGTCCGAGCATCAGACCGCTTTTGGTCACCGCGCCCTGCCGGGCCAGATAGGCCAGCGTGGCGAGCGACGTGCGGTACTTGGCTCTTGAGCGCACCACGGGGGTGAGCCGCTCGACTGTTTCGATGTTGTGCCCGACGATATCGGGCCCGGAGGCCAGCACCGTGTCCAGCAACTCGGCGCGACCGTCCAGATCGGGAATAAGGAGCTCAATAGTTGCGTTGGGACTTCCGTCGCGAATGGCCCTGACGGTGGCGGCCCAGTGGGCGGCGCCCCCATCCTTCAGGTCATCCCGGTCGACGGAGGTGACAACAACGTGCCGGAGCTGCATCAGACGCACGCTCTCTGCAACCTGTGCAGGTTCGTCGTCGTCCGGAGGCAGCGGGCGGCCGGTGGCGGTGGCACAGAAGCGGCAGCTTCGTGTGCACACATCCCCGAGAATCATGAACGTGGCCGTTCTCCGGCTCCAGCATTCGGCCTGGTTGGGACACTTGCCGCTGGTGCAGATGGTATGGAGATGGTGCTCCCTGACGATCTGCTGCACCTCGGCGAAGTCCCCGCCTTCGCGGTGGAGCCTGATTTTCAGCCAATCGGGTTTTCTCGGTACGGACGCCCTGTCATACAGCTTCGGCATTTTAAGTTCTTATTTTTCCAATTGATGCAAAAGTAGCAAAAAAATCAATATCTTCGCCACAAAAGCCCGAAAAAAACTTGTTTTTGCCCGAAAGTGGCTCCGTTTCCGGGCCGGGATGCAAAATTTGCACTTTTTGTTTTGTCCTCCGCGGGGGTTTTGCTATCTTTGTTGCCTGATGGATGCCCAAGCGAAATATCCCGACCTGTTGGCGGCGGTCGACTCCCCCGCCGATTTGAAGCGGCTCCCGATCGAGCAGCTCGGGGAATATTGTGCCCAGCTGCGCCGGTATATCATCGAGGAGTGCGCCAAGAACCCCGGCCATCTGGCCTCGAGTCTGGGAACGGTGGAGCTGGCCGCCGCGCTGCACTACGTCTACGACACGCCCGACGACAAACTGATCTGGGACGTGGGGCACCAGACCTATCCGCACAAGATCATCACGGGACGGCGCGAAGCCTTCCGCGACAAACGCAAACTGCACGGAATCAGCGGTTTTCCCCGCATGGACGAGAGCGTTTACGACGCTTTCGGCGGCGGTCACTCGTCGGTGTCGATATCGGCGGCTTTCGGTATGGCCAAGGCGGTCGAGCTGAAGGGCGAGAAACGCAAGGTGGTGGCCGTCATCGGTGACGGTTCGATGACCGGCGGACTGGCCTTCGAAGGGCTCAACAACGCCGGCGCAAGCCGCAACACCGACCTGCTGGTGATTCTCAACGACAACAACATGGCGATCGACCAGGCTACCGGGGCGCTGAAAAACTACCTCGTGAAGATCACCACGTCGCGCCGCTACAACCGTTTCAAACAGTCGCTGTGGCAGCTCTTCGCCCACGTTCCGCCCCTGTTGCACCTCTGTCAGAAGAGCGGCAACGCGCTCAAACAGGGCCTGCTGAAGAACAGCAACCTCTTCGAGAGTCTGAATTTCCGCTATTTCGGACCGATCGACGGCCACAACCTCGACCGCCTGGTGCACGTCCTGCGCGCGCTGAAGGAGATCCCCGGGCCGAAACTGTTGCACGTGCTGACGGTCAAGGGCAAGGGTTATGCGCCGGCCGAACGCGAGCAGTCCGTCTGGCACGCCCCCGGCCGTTTCGATCCGCAGACGGGTCAGCGGCTGAAATCCACGCCCAAGGCCGACCGCTACCAGGATGTCTTCGGGCAGACGCTCGTCGATCTGGCACGGGCCGACCGTCGGGTGGTCGGCATTACGCCGGCGATGCCGTCGGGCTGTTCGATGAACCTGCTGATGCAGCAGATGCCCGAACGCTGTTTCGATGTCGGCATCGCCGAAGGGCATGCGGTGACCTTCTCGGCAGGTCTGGCGGCGGCAGGCATGCGGCCCTTCTGCAACATCTATTCGTCGTTTATGCAGCGGGCCTATGACAATGTGATTCACGACGTTGCGATCCAGCGCTTGCCCGTCGTCCTCTGTCTCGACCGTGCAGGTCTGGTGGGCGAGGATGGCGCGACGCACCACGGAACCTTCGATCTGGCCTGTTTCTCGACCGTCCCCGACTTAGTGGTCTCGGCACCGCTCGACGAGTCCGAACTGCGCAACCTGATGTATACGGCGCTCCAGTCCGGCCGCCCTTTCATGATCCGTTACCCCAGAGGCTGCGGCGAAGGGGTCAAATGGCGCGACGAACCCTTTGTGGAGTTGCCCGTCGGTCGCGGCCGCTCTCTTGTGGAGGGTTCGCAGATCGCTGTCGTGACCATCGGCACGGTGGGCAACGCCGCAGTGCGCGCCGCCCGGGCAGCCGCCCGTTCCGGCCTGTCGGTCGCCGTCTACGATCTGCGCTACGCCAAGCCCCTGGATGAGGCACTGCTCGCCGAAGTGGGCCGCAAGTTCCGCCATGTGGTCACCGTCGAGGACGGCTCGCTGCGCGGTGGCGTGGGCGAAGCCGTCACCGCCTTCTTCAACCGCGAAGGCCTAACCCCGCAAGTCCATTCCCTCGGCATCGGCGACGCTTTCGTCGGACACGGCACCCCCACCCAACTCTACGCCCTCTGCGGCTACGCCGAAGAATCCATCCTGCAAACCTTGCAACATATTATATAGGTGTCCTGATACGACTGTCCTCTTTGGGCCAATGATTTGGCCCAGCCGGACGGGCAAACCCGAACAATTAAGGTTCGACGACGTGAATATCTATACACCTTGAAAAGGAAGGGGGTCTTGCCCGGGATTTTCCCGGGCAAGACCCCCTTCCTTTTCAAGGTGTGTAAACATCTGCGCTGTCAAACTCCTTATTGTTCGGGTTCGCCCGCGCGGCTGGGCCCGACCACGGGCCCAAGGAGCGCAGTCGTATCAAGCCATGTGGTCTGTTCTGACCTGTTGTCCGCGGATTTCGTAGCGCAGTTCGATGCCGTTCCAGCGGTTGACCGGGAGGGTCTCTTCGATCAGGTCGGTGTAGCGTTGTCGGATGCGTACGGTGACCTGGTCGACGGTGTTGTCGGGGGCGGCTTCGTGGTCGTGGGGGAGTTCGCGGGGGATGATGTAGGCCCGCAGGTCGATGCGCGGGGCTTCGCGGAGTTTCAGCCGGAGGACGGGGACGCTGCCGGCCCTCGCTGCGGAGGATTGTTCCGGTTCGGGGGCGCGGGTTATGGCGGCGTCGTTGCCGTCGGCGCGATCCTGGGCGTCGTAATAGAAGGCGGTGAGGGAGACCTCGTAGCGCCACCACTCGCGGTTCAGACCGCGGATCTCGGCAAATCCTGTGTATTCGTGCTCGTCCATGGCGCTTCGGTCGATTTAGAATTGCACGACGGGGGCGGTTTCGGCGCCTTCGGAGGCGGCGAAGAGGGCCTTGCGGTCAAAGCCGAACAGCGATGCTACGATGTTGGCCGGGAAACGGCGGACGGCGATGTTGTAGTTGCGGACCGTCTCGTTGTACTTCGTGCGGGCCACGGCGATCCGGTTTTCGGTACCCTCCAATTGTGCCTGCAGCTCCTGGAAACTCTGGTTGGCCTTCAGGTCGGGATAGTTCTCGGCCACGGCGATCAGACGGCCGAGCGACGTGGTGACGGCCTGCTGCGCCTTTTGGAATTCGGCCAGTTTCCCGGGGGTCAGTTCGTCGACCGAGAGGTTGACGGAGGTTGCCTTCGCGCGGGCGGCGATCACCTCCTCGAGGGTCGATTTCTCATGCTCGGCATAACCCTTGACGGTGTTGACCAGATTGGGGATCAGGTCGGCGCGACGCTGGTATTGCGTCTCGACATTGGCCCACTCGGTCTCGACGCCCTCGTCGAGGGTCACCAGACCGTTGTACTTCGTATAGCCGAACAGCACGACGACCGCGGCCACGAGGATCCAGATCCATGTTTTTTTCATTTCGTCTATGTTTTTGGTTTGTATTTGCTTACCATCGCGAGCCTGCGCCGCCGCCACCGAACGAGCCGCCGCCGAAACCTCCGCCGAATGAACCGCCCCCTCCGCCGAACGAACCGCCCCCGCCGCCGAACGGGCCGCCGCCCATCCACATACCGCCGCGGTTGCCGTTGCGGCGGTTGTCGTCACTGTTCCGGACGATCCGGCGGAAGTTGAGACCGCATTTGTTGCAGTGCATGATCCGCTCCACGGTGGCGCCGAAGGCCGTGCGGTCGATCACCCGCGTCGAGAGAAGTTTCACCCGGTGGCTTTTGCAGTGCGGACAGTGCGGCATGGAGGACCATGCGGCCGCTATGCCGCAGAGGATCAGCAGCAGGAGGAGCACGAACCCCGCCGGCGACTCCTCCTCGAAGTCGTCCGTGCCGCCCGTATCGAGTTCGCTGCCCGACAGCACGCGGTCGACGGCCTCTATGCCCGCCACCATCCCTGCCGAGTAGTCTCCGTCGCGGAACCGGGGGAGCATGTAGTCGAGTTGTATGCGTTTGCACAGGGCGTCGGTCAGGACCCCCTCTACGCCGCGACCCGTCACGAAACGGATCTCCCGGGCCTGCTCGACCAGCAGGATCCCCAGCCCGTTGTCGTTTTCGGCGCGCCCCACGCCCCACTTCGAGAAGAGCGCCATCGCGAAGCCGAAGGGTTCGCCGTCGATCTCGCTGACGGCCGCCACGGCCACCTGTGCGATGGCCCGGTGACGCAACGACAGACAGATCGAGTCGATCCGTGCCACGGCCTCCGCCGACAGAATGCCGTCGGGGTTCGAGGTGAAGCGGTTGCGGTCCGACCGCTGGACGTTGGGGATCTCCTCCACCGAGTAGGCGCGCGCCGCCGCGGGCAGCACCGCAAGAAGCGCCGCGAAGAACACCGCAAGGAGCAAAAGCAGTCGGAGGAGCCGTTTCACGGAGATCGGATTTCAGGTTGTTTTCAGGTCGTGCCGCACCGGGGCGGCTTGTGCCGTGTTTAGTCGTGCTGCACCAGGATGCGGAAACTCCAGGGGGCCATGATGCGGTCGATATGACGCGGCACGGTGACCCGTTCGCCGGTCAGGGCATCCGTGTATTCACCGGCATAGATGCCGCAGTCGTAGTCGGCCTGAATGGTCCACGGCGAGAGGTTCAGCTCGGCGAAGACGCGGTTGCCCTTCACCTCGCGCACCATCGAGAGCAGACAGTCCTCGGCATTGTTGCGGATGTCGATCAGTACCCCGCCCGTGCGGCTGCCTAAGGCGGGATTGTCGTGGCGCAGGGCACCCAGACGGGCATAGAAATCGGTCCGCGGCGTGGCGTGATAACGCGCCCCGGGGATCGGCTGCCGCTCGAAGAGCGAAAAACGCCCCGCATAGTCGACCTCCTGTCCCGTGTAGATGAGCGGCAGCCCCTGCGGCCAAAGGTAGGTGAGCGCCGTCAGGACGTCGACCGCCGCACCCATCCGCACCTGCTCGGTGTCGGACCAGGCGTTTTCGTCGTGGTTCGAGGTGAAGGTCATGCGGATGGCCGTGCGCGGGTAGTCGTCGCGGCGAAGCCAGTCGCGCAAGGGCCACAGACGGCATTTGCCCTGGGCTATATCGTTGGTTATGTGATGAATTTCCCAGCCGTAGCAGGCGTCGAAGACTCCCTCCTCGAAGAGGTAGCGCTCCTCGGCCTCGGCCAGCATGAAGAGGTCGGGACGGACGGCGCGCAATGCCGCGGCCGCCTCGCGCCAGAAGTCGAAGGGCACCAGCATGGCCATATCGCAGCGGAAGCCGTCGATCCCGCACTCGAGCCAGAAACGCATGGCGTCGATCTGTCCCGCCCACACCTCGCGGTTGGCGTAGTTGAGTTTGGCCGTGTCGGTCCAGTCCCAGGGCACGGCGGGGCGTCCTGCGGCGTCGCGTTCGTACCAGTCGGCCGGTTTCTCGGTGATCCAGCGGGCGTCGCGCGCCGTGTGGTTGGCCACCCAGTCCAGCAATACGTACATCCCCAGCTCGTGGGCCCGCCGCACGAAGACCTTCACGTCGTCGACGGTCCCGAGGTCGGGATTTACGGCCTTGTAGTCGCGGATCGAATAGGCCGACCCCAGGGTCCCCTTGCGATCCTCGACCCCGATGGGAAAGATCGGCATCAGCCAGATGATGTCGACCCCCGCCCGGCGCAAAAACTCCAACCGGGTCATGGCGGCCCGCAAGGTTCCCTCCTCGGTCAGCTGCCGCACGTTCATCTCATAGATCACGGCCTGTTCGGCCCAGTGTATCGCTCTCTTTTCCGTCTGTTCCATAACGCGAAGGTAAGAAAATTTTGTCACTTACGCAAGCATCGCCCCCGCCCCGAGCGTGGCCCACAGCAAAACGCCGTAACGCAGCGTCTTGCCCAGCAACATCGCCGCCGCCGTGCCCCAGGGGTTGCTGCGCATCAGCCCCAGCAGCACCGCAATGGCGCCGCCGATATAGGGCAGAAAGGCGAAAAATCCCATCGCCGCCCCGCGCCTTCGGACGAACCGGCTGGCCTTGTCCATCTTCTCCGGACTGATTTTCAGATATTTGCCTATCCATTCGGTCTTGCCCGCGCTGCCGATCCAGTAGCAGGTCATTCCGCCCAGCATATTGCCGACCGAGGCGGCCGCCAGACACCCCCAGGGGTTCAGCCCCGCGGCGACAAATCCCACGAAGACCACCTCCGACGCAAACGGAATGAGACTCCCCGCCACAAATGCCGCCACAAACATTCCCGCATACCCCCACGAAAGGAGAAATTCAACGATCTGTTCCATAATTCCGATATTCGTTGCAAAGTTAATCATTTTTGGCCGTTCCCCGCTCTTTCCCTCCAAATCGCGCACCGCAGCCGCATATTCCCTCCCGGATCGTATGTCGCCCCCTGCTCCTCGCCGGGGTACCGTTTCGGGATTTGGTCGATTCGGGAAATTAAGTTACCTTTGTAGTGTAATACAAAAAACGGTGCTTATGGATCGGAATTCGGTGGTGGACACGTTCGACGTGCGGTGTCCCATCCGCAATATTTTGGCCCGCATGGGCGACAAATGGTCGATGCTGGTGATCTACACCCTCTCGTCGGCCGAGAAGATGCGCTTCGGCGATCTGCGCCGCTCGATCCCCGACATCTCGCAGAAGATGCTGACGGTGACCTTGCGCACGTTAGAGGAGGACGGCTTGGTCCGCCGCGACGTTTTCGCCGAGGTGCCGCCCCGCACGGAGTACGGACTGACACCCCGTGCCCGCACCTTGCTGCCTCATCTTCAGGCGCTTATCGGCTGGGCTATGGAGCATATGGACGATGTCGTCCGCGACCGCCGGCTGCACCGCGCCCTTTAGTCTCCGACTTGTTCCGCATAGTTCAAAATACCGCATATATGTACGAAAATCTGAAATCAACCGTCGAGCAGGCCTGGGCCGACCGCACCCTGCTCTCCGACCCCGGGGTGCAGCGCGCCATCCGCGAGGTCATCAAACTCATAGACCGGGGCCGTCTGCGTACGGCCGAGCCTGTGGACCCCGAAAAGAGCCTGTGGCAGGTCAACGAGTGGGTCAAGAAGGCCGTCATCCTCTATTTCCCCATCCAGCCCATGCGCACGATGCACGGCGGCGAGGTGGAGTGGTACGACAAGATGGAGCTGAAGCACGGTTTCCAGGAGCTGGGTGTGCGTGCCGTGCCGCATGCCGTGTCGCGTTACGGCGCCTACATCGCTCCCGGTGCCATCCTGATGCCCTCGTACGTCAATATCGGCGCCTATGTGGGCGAGGGCACGATGGTCGACACGTGGGCCACGGTGGGTTCGTGCGCGCAGATCGGCCGCCACTGCCACCTCTCGGGCGGTGTGGGTATCGGCGGCGTGCTGGAGCCTGTGCAGGCGGCCCCCGTCATTGTCGAGGACAACTGTTTCATCGGTTCGCGTGCCATCGTGGTCGAGGGGGCGCATATCTGCCGCGAGGCGGTCCTGGGTTCGAATGTGGTGATCACCGGCTCGACGCATATCATCGACGTTACGGGTGCCGAGCCTGTCGAGTACCGCGGCTACGTCCCCGCGCGCTCGGTCGTGATTCCCGGCACCTATCCCAAACAATTCCCTGCGGGTCAGTACAACGTGGCCTGTGCCCTGATTATCGGCCGCCGCAAGGAGTCGACCGACAAAAAAACCTCCCTGAACGACGCCTTGCGCGACTTCGGCGTCGACGCATAGCCTCTTCCGTTTTTTTATACAGCAAAGGCAAGGTTTGGCGCACAGCGCCACCTTGCCTTTGCTGTATAAAAAAACGGAAGAGGCTTACATGGACCGGGGAGCGCCGCGCGGCAAGGGGCGGGGTCCTATCCCGCCCCGACGAGCGCAGTGGTATCAAGATGCGACTGTCCTCCTTGGGCCCGTGGTCGGGTCCAGTGGTATCAATAAAGATTAATCTTGTTCGTATTCATATCCACGAACCTTCCGACGGCCCGTGCGGTGATTGCGGTGGAGAGCAGGACGCCTCCGGCGACCATCACCCCGACGATTGTCGCCACCTTCTCCCACTCGGCCAGCGAACTCAATTCGGGAGCAGCCTCATTCAATCCGAAGACGGCCAGACAGAAGAGCAGGGCGGCACCCGTGCCGGCCCACACCCCCTGCCATACGGCGCTGCGGAGGAAGGGCCTCATAATGTACCACTTGGTGGCGCCGACCAGCTTGAAGGTGTTGATCAAATAACGTTTCGAATAGATGGCTAACCGGATGGTGTTCGAGAGGAGGATCAGCGAGATCACCGCCAGCGCCAGGGCGAAGAGTGCCAGCAGCAGCTGCACCTTGGTGACCGTGCCGTGCAGCCGTTCGGCCGTCAGCGCGGGATAGCTGACGCGCTGCACGTCGTGCATCTTCTCGACCTGCCGGATGAAGGCCCCGAGCACCTCGCTTTCGGCCGTGCGGGCCGAGAGCTGCACCTCGAAGGTGTCGGCGAGGGGATTCTCGCCCAGAATCTCCTCGAACTCCTGCGGGAACATCTTCCGGAAATCCTCGTCGGCGGCCTTCTCCTCCTTGGGACTGAAATGGACGGAGGCGACGGCCTCGTCGGCGGCAAGCTGACGTTCTATCGCCGCCAGCCGCGCGGAATCGGTGCCGTTCTTCAGCTCGACACTCAAGGTGATCCCCTCGCGCAGTGCGGCCGAGGCGCGCAGTGCGGCGGTCATCAGATACCCCACCGACCCCATCAGAAAGAGCACCAGCGCCATCGACACGGTCGAAATTAGATAGGAGTGCCGTACGCGGCGTTTCAGACGACGGTTATTGTTCTCCATGGTTGACGTATTTTTTGCGTAAAACGAAGTACAGGGCGACGGCGCACCCGATCAGAATCGCGAGCGAAGCGGCCAGCGTGATGCCCTCGACCAACCCCCATCGCGGCGCGCGGAAACGCCACTCGACGATGTGCTCGCCTGCGGGAAGTTCCATCGCGCGAAGTACGTAATCGGCTCGTATATAAGGCGTTTCCACCCCGTCGATGTAGGCGGTCCACCCCTTGTCGTAATAGATCTCGGAGAATACGGCCAGCGCGGGGGCGTCGACCGCGGCACGATAACGCAGGTAGTTGGGACGATACTCCTCGAGGGTGATCTCGCCCTGCCCGAAATCCAGCGACCGCACCTCGAACGGAGGGGCGACCACGGCCGTGCGGCGGGTGTCGATCTGCCCCAGCCGCTCGATCTCCTCGTCGGGCGACGCCGCCTCGACCATCCCCTCGACGGTCCATGCCGCGCCGTTGGCCCCCGGACGCAACAGCACGGAATCGCGCGAAAGAATCACGTAACGCGTGTTGAGCATATCGAGCACCTCGTCGTCCATGCGACTTAAATATCGCGTGATAAGATCCTGATAACGGGATAGTTTGGCGCCGTGATAACCGCCGACCGAACGGTGGTGGAGCGACGTCGTGGCGTCGTTGAAGGGGCTGACCGTAAGGTTCAGCACACGGTAGCCCGGGGTCTTGTCCTCCAGAATCTTGCGGTCGGCCACGGTGGGTGCCGTGCGGTTGGCGCGCGAGGTGGTGAAACTGTCGTTGTCGAGATACCGGCGGTCGATCCCCCAAAGGTCGGCCACCAGCAACACGCCAACCGCCGCAACCATCACATTGACGGAGATCTTCCGCCACAAACAGAGCGCCACGACCCCCGCAGCCAGCAACACGAACAGCAGCGACCGCAACGCGTCGGCCCGCAGGATCGCCAGCCGTTCGGCCGCCATGGCGTCGGCCGTTTCGATCCCCAGCACGCCGTCCATCCCTTGCGACAGCGCCTCCGTCAGCCCCGCCTGCGTGAACAGGCGCTGGAACTGTCCGGTCATCAGCTCCACCTCGGCATCGCGCCCGAAGTCGAGCAGCAGGCCGCCTGCCGCCGCAAAGAGCAGACAACAGCCGCCCACAATCCCCGTAGCCCAGGCCAGAATACGCCAGTCGCGGCGTTCCTCCTTTTCGGCGGTTTCGGTCATCCCGGCCGCCTTGTCCCGCCGTCCGGCCAGCGCACCCAGGGCCAGCGCACCCAGCAGCGGCACGGCCCACTGCACCACCACCAGCGTCATCGATACGGTGCGGAATTTGTTGTATCCGGGCAGAATCTTGAAAGCCAATTCGGTGAACCACATCATATTGCGTCCCCACGCCAGCATCAGGCAGAGCACCGTCGCCGCGATGATCCACCAGCGGTCGCGCCCGCGTGCGAACCCGATCCCCAGGGCCGCCAGCAACACCGCCACCGCACCCAGATAGGTCGGACCGGCGGTAAAGGGCTGGTCGCCCCAGTAGGCGGGCAGTTGCGTGGCCATGGCCGACAGTCCGTAGGGTTCGAGCGCCTCGGCCACCGCCCCGTCCGCCGAAAAGGGAGTCGCCGAGTCGCCGCCCATGAAGTCGGGAATCAGCAGATTCCAGCTCTCGGCCACTCCGTAGCTCCAGTCCGTGGCATAGGTGATATCCAGCCCGCTGCCCTTCGCGCCGCTGTCGGCCGCCGTCAGTTCCGACCCGCCGCGGATGGTCTCGGGCGTGTGTTGCATCGTGTACCACAGCGGCGAGAAGTTCGACAGCACGGCCACAGCCCCCGCCGCGGCCAGAATCGCCGTGCGACGGGCAAAATCGGCGGTCCGTTTGCTGCGCAGCGCCGCCACGGCCTCGCTGATCCAGAAGATCGCCATGGCCAGCAGGAAGTAATAGGTGATCTGCGGGTGGTTGGCGCCGATCTCGAGCGAGGTCGCCAGCGCCGTCAGCGCGGCCCCGGCCCAGACGTTGCGCCGTAGGGTCACCCACGCGCCGCCCATCATCAGCGGTGCATAGACCAGCGCCCACATCTTGGTGATATGACCCGCACCTATTATTAATATAAAGTAGGTAGACAGTCCGTAAGCCAGCGCGGGCACGGTGCCGATCCACGGGTCGACGCCCGTGATCCAGAGCATCAGCCAGAAGGCCAGCATGGCGAAGAAGAGGAACCCGGCGGGAGTGTCGATCGCTTTGACGATCTGCCCCACGGTATTTTTGACCAGTTGCGCGGGATAGGCCACATTGATCAGATAGGCCGGCATACCGCCGAACATCCGCCCGGTCCATTGGGGGTCGTCGCCATAGGCTTCGCGGTTGAGTTCGATGTCGCGGGTCATCCCCCGGTATTGCATCACATCGTGCTGCGGCAGCTCTTCGCCCGCAAACTGCGGCGCGAAATACCCGGCCGCCACCACGAAAAAGAGGACGACGGGAACGACGACCGCCAGTACCTTGCGTATTGGATTTGGAGTGTTGTTCATGCTGTTGGATTGTCAATCGGAGTCAAAGGTACGAATAAGTGAGAGCAAAAGCAAATTTATTTGCTTTTGCCGAGCGGAAGTACCTTCGGCGAAGATACACGCGACTGTCCTCTTTGGGCCCGTGGTCGGGCCCAGCCGGACGGGCAAACCCG
>CAZHMX010000047.1:0-14067 GCA_964533725.1 uncultured Alistipes sp.
CCGAATCGGCATACCACCCGGCGGTCGGCCGGGGGAATTGTCAAAAGATCGGGGCGGTGCGCCGGCGGGCTGCGGGTGGGGCATCCCGTTGAATGGGGCATACGGGGGTTCGTCGAACGGATGTCCCGGCACGCAGTCGGATGGCCGAATCGGCATGCAACCCGGCGGTCGGCCGGGGGGATTGTCAGCGAATCGGGGGGATTCGCCGTCGATTGGGGCGCCTTGTACGGCGTCGGGCGGGCATAGGGCGGACGCAGGATCAAACGGTTGGCGTGGCATGCCGGCGGGCTGCGCATTCCAAATGCTGACGGGCGGGGGGATCGGCACTTTGTCGAAAAGAGGGTCTGTCATGCGGTCAGACGGCGGAATCCGCATCCGGTTGGGCGACAGGTCCCGGGCGACGTCGGACGGACGGGGAGGGACTCCGTCGGGGAGACAACCGCGGGTGGGGTCGATCGGGGCGGGCTGCACACGAACGGAGGGGCGATGCTGCGCCATATCGGAGGAGCCGTTCGGCGCGCCGTCCTGCGGACAAAGGGACGGCAGGGACGGGGGGAGCGGTTCGGCGGAGAGACGGCAAAGGAGGTCCCGGGGGAGGGACTCGGGCGGCAGCGGGCCGAAGATATGGAGCTCGTACAACATCGTGGCGGATGAAAATTCCTTGCAAAGATACGCCAATTTTGAAAAGAAAGGTGTAACTTTGCCGCGATGAGCCGAATTATTCTTATAACGGGCGGGCAGCGTTCGGGCAAGAGCCGGCAGGCCGAGGAGGAGGCGTTGCGGTTGGACGCCCGGCCGGTCTATGTGGCTACGGCGCGGATCTTCGACGAGGAGTTCCGCGAACGCGTGCGCCGGCACCGGGAACGGCGAGGACCCGAGTGGACCAATATCGAACGGCCTGCGGGATTGGATGCGCTCGACCTCGGGGGGCGCACGGTCCTTGTCGACTGCGTGACGCTGTGGGCCACGAACCTCTTTTTCGAGGAGGGCGAGCAGGTCGACCGGGCCTTCGGGCGGTTTTGCCGCGAATTCGACGGGTTGGTGGCGCACGAGGCGGTCTATATCTTCGTCACGAACGAAATCGGACTGGGCGGCGTGGCGGAAAATGCGCTTCAACGCCGGTTCACGGATTTGCAAGGAGCTGTAAATCAATATATCGCTGCGCGGGCAGATCGTGTGGAACTGCTCGTCAGCGGAATACCTATAACTATAAAATAAGATGAAACAATACCGAATCGCCGCACCCGACGAGGCGCTGCGGCCCCTTTTGCAACAGAAAATCGACAACCTCACCAAACCCAAAGGGTCGCTCGGCATGCTGGAGCGGATAGCCCTGCGCGTGGGGATGATCCAGGGCACGCTGTCGCCCGCGCTGCGGTGTCCGCAGAATATTCTCTTTGCCGCCGACCATGGGATCGTCGAGGAGAACATCAGCCTCTCGCCCAAGGAGATCACCTGGCAGCAGACCCTCCATTTCAATCGCGGCGGGGCGGGGATCTATTTCCTGTGCCGCCAGCACGGGTTCAAACTGAAGGTCGTCGACGGCGGCGTGGACTACGATTTCCCGGCCGACGCGGGGATCATCGACCGCAAGATCCGCAAGGGGACCTCGAACTATCTGCACGGGGCGGCCATGAGCGCCGAGGAGATGGACCGCTGTCTGGAAGTGGGGGCCGAGATGGTCGACGAGGCCGTGGCCGAGGGGAGCAACATCCTCTCTTTCGGCGAGATGGGCATCACGAACACTTCGTCGTCGGCTGTGTGGATGCACTATTTCACGGGCATTCCGCTGGCCGAATGCGTCGGGGCGGGCAGCGGACTGGACAACGACGGAATCCGTCACAAATTGGATGTCCTGACCCGCGCCACGGAACATTACCAAGGCGACGGTTCGGCGGCGGATATCATCCGTTATTTCGGTGGTTTCGAGATGGTTATGGCGGTCGGGGCGATGCTCCGCGCGGCCGAACGCCACGTGGTCATTCTGGTCGACGGGTTCATCATGTCGGCCTGCATTCTGGCCGCGTCGAAGCTCTATCCCGAGGTGTTGGATTACGCCGTGTTCGGACACTCGGGCGACGAGGCGGGACACGCGCGGCTGCTGGCGTCGATGGATGCCGAGCCGATCCTGCGTCTGGGGCTGCGGTTAGGCGAGGGATCGGGAGCGGTGTGCGCCTATCCGATCGTCGAGTCGGCCGTGAGGATGATCAACGAGATGGACTCCTTCGCGGCGGTCGACATTACGAAATATTTCCATTAACAGACGGCCCGGCATCATGATCGACCGATTGTTCGCCTCGCTGATTCTGCTGACGCGGCTGCCCTTCTGGCGGCTGCGGAGGGTCCCTGCCGAGGCCTTCGGACGGGCCACCGACGGATGGTCCTTTGTGGGCTGGCTTACGGGCGGCTGCACGGCGGCGGCGGTGTGGGCCGCGGGGACGGTGCTGCCGCTGCAGACGGCGGTGATCCTCGGATTCGGCGTGCGGCTGCTCCTGACGGGGGCGCTGCACGAGGACGGACTGGCCGATTGCTGCGACGGGTTCGGCGGAGGCACCTCGAAGGAGCGCACGATGGCCATCATGAAGGACTCGCACATAGGTACTTACGGCGTTCTGGGGCTGTTGTTTCATGCGTTGCTCCTGGTGTCGTTCGTGGGGGCGCTGCCGTCGGCGGAGGTGGCGGCGGCGGTGATCTTCGCGGGGGATCCGCTCTCGAAATTCGCCGCCTCGCAGGTGGTCAACCTCCTGCCCTACGTGCGGCCCCTGGAACAGAGCAAGGTGGGGACGGCTTACCGGCCGATGACGCCCGCGGTGTGGATCGGCTCCGCAATGGCGGGGGTGTTGCCGCTGGGTGCGGCGGTCGCGGCGGGGTGGCTGCCGGTGGAGTGGCTGCTGCTGGCGGCAGTGCCGTTCGTCACGATGTTTCTGCTCACGGGATGGATGCGCCGACGCATCGGCGGTTATACGGGGGACTGTTGCGGCGCCCTGTTCCTGCTCTGCGAGCTGACCTTTTATGCCGCCTGCGCCGTGGCGTGGAGGATGGGGCTATGACGGAGTTCTGGATCGTCCGCCACACGGCTGTGGCGGTCGCTGCGGGGACCTGTTACGGACGGAGCGACGTGCCGTTGCGCGAGAGCTTCGCCGAGGAGGCCGCGGCGGTGTTGCGGCGGTTGCAGGGGGAGCGGTTCGACCAGGTGTGGAGCAGTCCGCTGGGCCGTTGCACACGGCTGGCCGCCTTTTGCGGTTATGCCGACGCGCGCCGCGACGACCGGTTGCGCGAACTCGACTTCGGGGCGTGGGAGATGCAGCGTTTCGACGCCATCCGCGACCCGCAGCTCCGGCGCTGGTACGACGACTGGATCCACGAGCGCCCCACCGGCGGCGAATCGTTTGCCGACCAGTGCCGTCGCGTGGGCGAGTTTTTGGAGGAGGTGGCCCGCAATCTCCGGGGGACTGCCGGCTGCGAGGGGAGAGAGGGCCACGGAACCGCCGGTGATTCCGAAAACACAGGCGGCCGCGCGGGGTCGGAGGACCACGGGTGCGCTGTTGACCGTGAAAAGAGAGCAGACGGCGGGGGTGTCGGCAATCCCGGGAAAACTGCCGGCTGCGAGGAGGCCAAGGAGTGCGAAACCGCAGAAAATTCCGGAAAAAACGTTGGCCGCGAGGAGGCCGGGGAGTCTCCCCGGCGCGTGCTGGTCTTCGCCCATGGCGGGGTGCAGCTTGCGGCGGGCGTTTATGCGGGACGGTTTGGCGCCGGGGAGGCCTTTGCCCACCAGTTGGGATACGGCGAGATCTTCAGGATAAGGATCTGACCCTCAAGACGAAGATCCGCCACAGCCCGCGCAGGAGGGCTTCCGGCAGGTGCGACAGCGCAGGATCCGCCGGCGGGTGAAACCGGAGGGGGAGCGGAGCGGAGGCTTTTTTTCCTTCGGCTTTTCTTTTTTCTTTACTACTTTTTCCCTATTTTTGTACTCCGTATGACGATCACCCTGCGCAGACTCCTCGCGGCCCTCGGTTCCGCCGCGCTGCTCTCCCCGGCCTGGCTCGGCGGAACGGGACTGACTTTGTTTGTCGCCCTCGTCCCGCTGCTCTGGATCAGCCACTCCTACGGCGACTCCCGCCGCGAATGGTGGGGGATGTTCGGCTGGGCCGCGCTGACCTTCGTCGCCTGGAACGCCGCCACCGTCTGGTGGATCTGGTACGCCACCCCCATAGGACCCATAGCCGCCACCGTCGCCTCCACGTTCCTCAATATGGTGGCCTTCATGCTCTATCACACCGTCGCCAAAAAGGCCCGGCCCGCCTTGGCCTGGACGCTGCTCGTCAGCGCCTGGATCGCTACCGAATACGGGTACACGGTGGGCGACTTCTCGTGGCCGTGGCTGCTGCTGGGCAACGGATTCTCGCACGACGTGTGGATGATCCAGTGGTACGAATACACGGGACTGTTCGGCGGAACCCTCTGGGTGCTGGTCTGCAATATCTTGATTTTCAGGTGGTGGCAAATGCGCTGTTCGCGCGTGCGGGCCGTTGTGGCCGCGGCGGCCGTACTGGTGCCGATGGCGTTCTCGCTGCTGGTGCGCGCCGCGCAGATAGAACCCTCCGAGCACGTGCGCGTGGCCGTCATCCAGCCCAATGTCGACCCCTATTCCAAGTTCGACGACGACCCTGTCGCCCAACAGGCGAACCTCCTCGATCTGCTCAACAAGGTCCCCGGCGGCACCGATTTCGTGCTGATGCCCGAGACGGCCATCACGCCGTGGATAGACGAGGAGTCGCTCGAGAACGGTACGGATCCGACGGCGGTCCGTTTCCTGAAACCTTATATCGACACCTTAGCGGCGAAACTGCCCCGCACGATGATCGTTACGGGAGCCAATACCCTCCGCTGCTATCCCTCGCGCGCGACCCGGACGGCCCGTCTTCACGGCGGCATCTGGTACGACCACTTCAACACGGCGTTAGCCCTCGACACGGCGGGCGTCGCGGGCATCCACCACAAGGGACGGTTGGTGATCGGCGTCGAGAACACCCCCACGTGGGTCTTCCGCGTGATGGAGTTCCTGGTCATCGACCTGGGCGGCGTGGTGGGTCAGATCGGCGTGGGGCAGGATCACAACGTCTTTAAGAACAACGATATACGTATCGGCGGCGCCATCTGTTACGAAGGTCTTTACGGCGACTTTTACGGCGGGTTCGTCCGCGCGGGGGCCGACGTCATGGGCATCGTCTCGAACGACGGCTGGTGGGACGACACGCCCGGGTACCGCCACCTCTTCACCCTCTCGCGGCTGCGGGCCATAGAACACCGCCGCGCCATCGCCCGCAGCGCCAACACGGGCCGTTCGGGTTTCATCGACCCCACGGGGCGCGACATCGGGCCGACGTTAGGCTGGGACGAGTGCGGGGTGCTGGTCCACGACCTGCCCGTGGTCCGTCGCGTGACCTTCTACACCCGCTACGGCGATATCCTGGGCCGCATGGCGCTATACGTCACGGCGCTGTCGCTGCTCTATTACACGGCCTGGCGCATCCGCCGCCGCAACCATTTAGTCGATTAAAAAACGCTCAAATCCTATGAATTACTCCCAGACCATCGAGTTTCTCTTCACGGCGCTGACCTCCTTTCAGGAGAAGGGTGCGCTGGCCTACAAGCCGGGCCTCGAACGCATCACGGCCTTCTGCAAACACCTGGGCAACCCCCAGCGCAACTATTTCGTGATCCACGTGGCCGGCACCAACGGCAAAGGCTCCGTGTCCCACATGCTGGCGGCCGTGCTGCAGCAGGCAGGCTACCGCACGGGACTCTATACGTCGCCCCACCTGAAGGATTTCCGCGAGCGGATCCGCGTCGACGGCGAGATGATCCCCAAACAGAAAGTCGTCAACTTCGTCGACAAACACCGCGACAAGATGGTCGAGCTGGACCTCTCGTTCTTCGAGATGTCGACCGCCATGGCCTTCGACTACTTCGCGCAGGCCGATGTCGAGGTGGCGGTGGTCGAGACGGGTCTGGGCGGCCGTCTGGATGCCACAAACATCGTCGTGCCGATCCTCTCGGTGATCACCAACATCGGTCTGGAGCACACCGCCCTGCTGGGCGACACGATCCGGAAGATCGCCGCCGAGAAGGCCGGAATCATCAAAAAGAGCATCCCCGTGCTGGTGGGCGAGAGCGACGAAGCCTACAACGGCGTCATCGAGGAGCAGGCCGCACGGATGAAGTCCAAGGTCTGCTACGCCGCCGACAGCTTCAGCTGCAAGGAGCTGGAACCCGACGACGAGGGAGGACGACACTACTGCCTCCACCGCCTGCGCGACGACCGCGACTACGACATCCGCGTCGACCTCGGCGGCAACTATCAGATGCGCAACATCGTCACCGTGTCGGCCGCCGTCGACTTCCTGCACGAGCAGACCCCGCTGACCATCTCGCGCCGCGCCTACACCGAGGGCATCCAGCACGCCGCCGCCACCACCTCGCTGCTGGGGCGCTGGCAACGGCTCGCCCGGCGTCCGCTGACCGTCTGCGACACGGGCCACAACGCCCACGGCATCGCCTACGTCGCCCGGCAGCTCCGTGACGAACGCTACAAACAGCTCTATTGCGTGTTGGGTTTCGTGAAGGACAAGTCGCTGGAAGAGATCCTGCCCCTGCTGCCCCGCGACGCCCGCTACATCTTCACCCAGGCCGCCGTCGAACGTGCCGTGGAGGCCGGCGCTCTCGCCGAAGCCGCCGCCCGTTACGGTCTGCAGGGCGAAGTCGTCACCCCCGTATCCGCCGCCCTCGCCCGTGCCCGCGCCTTAGCCTCGGACGACGATATGATCTTCATCGGCGGCAGCAACTTCGTCGTCGGCGAGATTCTCTGACCCCACCTACCGAAACAAACAAACAAACCTAAAGAAAACCCCATGAAAAAACTCACCTCAGGCGTCTGGATCACCCTCGTGCTGGTTCTTGTCGCCGCCTGCTGCCCCCAACCCGCCAAGGTCGCCTACGGCGATATCCCGCCCTACTATCTCACCCTCGACGATGTGGTCGACAGCCACCTCTTCCTCCCCCCGCCGCCCGACTCGGGTTCCGCCCGCTGGCTCTGCGACGCCGAGCGCTACGCCTGGGGCAAAACCCTCCGCGACACCCCCCGCGGCGAACTGGCCGCCCGCGACGCCCACATCCACGGCGAATACCTCCTCGAGAGCTTCTCCGAGGCCTTCGGCTACGACCTGACCCTCGACAACGCCCCCGCCATCGTCTCCCTCATCGCCCACATGCGCGAAGACGCCGGCGACCTGTCGACCCGCCACGCCAAAAATTTCTACCGCCGCCCCCGCCCCTTCATGGTCTTCAACGAACATACCCCCCTGCCCGATGAAGAACCCGGATACAGCCAGAACGGCTCCTACCCCTCCGGCCACTCCTCCATGGGCTGGGCCGTGGCACTCGTCCTGAGCGAAATCAACCCCGACCGCGCCCTCCAGATCATGCAGCGCGGCTACGAAATCGGCGAAAGCCGCGTCATCCTCGGTTTCCACTTCGACAGCGACGTCCAGGCCGGCCGCACCTGCGCCGCCCTCGTCGTCGCCCGACTCCATGACAACGAAGAGTTCCTCCGGGACCTCGCCAAAGCTAAAAAAGAATTCAAACAACTCTCAACGAAATGACAACGACTGTCCTCCTTGGGCCCGTGGTCGGGCCCAGCCGGACGGGCGAACCCGAACAATAAAGGTTTGACGACGTGAATCTCAAACTGTGTAAACATAGACGCTGTCAAACTCCTTATTGTTCGGGTTCGCCCGCGCGGCTGGGCCAAACCATTGGCCCAAGGAGCGCAGTCGCGTCGGTACGCGAAGCATGACGGAATCCTTACGCATCTATATCGAGGGGGAGATTTTACCCCGTTACGACCGTTTCGACGCGGCGCACGGGCGCGACCATGCGGAGGCGGTGATTCGGCGGAGCATGGAGCTTGCGGCGGGGCTGGAGGTGCGGGCGGAGATGGTCTACGCGGTGGCGGCCTACCACGATACGGGGCTGGCTGAGGGGCGTGCGGACCACCACCTGACGTCGGGGCGCATAGTCCGCGGGGACGTGCGGCTGCGGGCGTGGTTCACGGCGGAGGAGATCGAGACGATGGCGTGTGCGGTGGAGGACCACCGGGCCTCGTCGGAGCGGGCGCCGCGCACGGTTTACGGACGTATCGTCGCCGAGGCCGACCGCCTTATCGACCCCGGGACGATCATCCGCCGCACCGTCCAGTACGGCCTCGACCACTACCCCGAGCTGAACCGCGAGGGACACTGGCGGCGCATGGTGGACCACCTGCACGAGAAATACGCCGAGGGCGGTTACCTGCGCCTGTGGTTCGCCGACAGCCCTAATGCCGCCCGTCTGGAGACCTTGCGCGCCCTCATCCGCGATGAGCGACAGCTGCGCAGACAATTCGACACGCTCTTCGACCGCCTGACCGACCCCCGGATCCTGCTGGAGTGGCCGTTGGAACGGCTCTGGGAACGCTTCCCTGTGGTCCTCGAACCCCACCGCACGCGGTGGCGCACGTGGTTCGCGGAGGAGTCGGCCCTCCTCGGCGCCCGTCTGCCCGACGGCACGACCCTCCACCACATCGGCAGCACCTCCGTCCCCGGCCTCTGCGCCAAACCGATCGTCGACATCCTGGCGGAGCTGCCGCGCAATATCGCCCCCGGCAGCTGCAAACCGGTCCTCGAACGTTGCGGCTACCTCTGCATGGCCGACGCGGGCGACCGCATGAGCTTCAACAAGGGCTACACGCCGCAAGGTTACGCCGGGCGGGTCTTCCACCTCCACCTGCGCCGCGCGGGCGACCACGACGAGGTGTTTTTCGCCGACTATCTGCGCCGGCACCCCGACGTCGCCCGTGCCTACGGGACGCTGAAACGCGACCTCGCCGCACGCTACCGCCACAACCGCGACGCCTACACCGCCGCGAAGAGCGATTTTGTCGCCCGCTACACCCGAAAAGCCAAAGAGTCATGGAGCGCATAAGCTGCGATTTACAGTTTCTGGGCACGGGCCACGCCACCGTGACCGAGTGTTACAACACCTGCTTCGTCCTGCGCGCCGGCACGGACCGCCTGCTGGTCGATGCGGGCGGCGGAAACGGCATTCTGCGTCAGTTCCGCCGCGCGGGGCTGTCGTTCGGCGACCTTACGGCCGTCCTGGTCACCCACGCCCATACGGACCATATTCTGGGTGTTTTGTGGGTTATCCGGATGATCTGCGTCCACGCGCTGACCCGCGGCGAGATCCGCATCCCGGTCTACGGCAACGCGAAGTGCATCGATCTGTTGCGGCACCTCTGCGCCGCCACCCTCTCGCCCAAGTACCGCGCCGCCGCGGCCCGCAGCGTCGAGTTCTGCACCGTCGGCGACGGCGACCGCGTGGTCATAGGCACCCGTCTCGACCTCCGTTTCATCGATCTGCGCTCCCGCAACGAGCCGCAGTTAGGTTTCGAGGCCCTGCTCCCCGGCGGCCGGCGGCTGGTATGTGTCGGCGACGAGCCCGTCCCCGCGCATCTCCATGCCACGGTCTGCGGCGCCGCATGGCTGTTGTGCGAGGCGTTCTGTTTGGAGTCCGAGAGTCATCTCTTCCATCCGCACGAGAAGTGGCACAGCACCGCCCTCGAATCGGCCCGCACGGCCGAAGCCCTGGCCGTGGAGCGGCTGCTGCTCTATCACACCGAGGACACACACCTCCCCGACCGCAAACGCCGCTACACCGACGAGGCACGGCAGGCCTTCCGCGGGCCGATCTATGTGCCGGATGATCTTGACACCGTTGCGCTCGTCGGGCTGAGATAGGCCTCCCCGCCCGCCAAGAATAACGTGGACGGGGGAGCGCCCGCACGGCAAGGGGCGAGGTCCCGTCTCGCCCCGACGAGTGCAGTCGTGTCAAACCGAGGATATTCCGAAAAGGCATTTATATACTAAATAACCCATGCAAAAAGCAATTTTGGGAAATAGCCGTCGTAATGACGAATATAATTTTAGGTATTTTGAGGTTGAACAAATTGTGGCCGACTAGAAGGGTAAGACGGGAAAAAGCCGTCCCAATAGACAAAAATTCTTTTAAATATTGGAATTACCGAAAAGGGGCGCAAAGGTAATAAGTTTTTCCTTATCTGCAATGATTTTTTCGATACTTTTTGTTCGGAAACAAAAAGTTTGCATTATCTTTGTCACAATAAAAACGGATTTGCAACGTTTTTGTATAAAAATAAGGTCAAATGGCAGGTTCTGAAACATATCGTTACAATAGTGTCGATGTCGCACGTTACATTATTGCGACAGCGAACGAGAAGCGCATTTCGATCAATATTACGAAAGTGCAGAAGTTGTTGTACATCGCATACGGATTGTATCTCGCCGTCAAAAACGAGCGTCTGACGGATGAACATCCACAGGCTTGGCCTTACGGTCCGGTGTTCCCGACAACGAGAATAAGGCTCATTGATGCAGACTTTTATTCTATCAATTTCGCAGTCCCAGACCTTGCTGAAATGAAGCAAAATGATGACATTAAATCGTTGTTTGAACTTGTATTCAATCATTTCGGACAATGGTCCGCTTCCCAACTTACGGCATGGTCGCACAACGACGGCTCTCCATGGGAGAAGACGGTCGATCAAGACGGTTTTTCGTGGGGGACACGTATCCCGGACAAGTATATAAAGCCATATTTCCATTCAATGATTGTACCTCGTGGATAATTCGTTCGGAAACATATCGATAGAGCCGCAACCAACCACCAGTGTGCCAATCTCAATTAGAGATAGTGGCAATGTGGATCAGTTCGGCATGGACGAGCAGGAACGTATCCGCTTTGCGCAAGATACCAAACACAGAGGTCACCTTGTACTTTGGATGATGGCAGTAGTCAGTATATGGCTTATAGCTGTTCTACTATTTACAGCATTCAATAAACCATGGTGTCTTAATATTGATAACAAGGTGCTTATCACGCTACTCGCAACAACAACACTCAATGTTCTCGGATTGGCTCGAATAATCCTCAGCGGATTATTTGGCAGACATTTCTATAAAAAAAAGAAATAGTTTTCATAAAGCCAATAACCTTTTTTCAAGGCGGTAATTCCAATATTCGGAGTTGCCGCTTTTTCACTACTTTTGCAAACGGTACGAGAACGGCGCATAGTAAAAAATCTGTGTAAAAAATAAATCTTATATTTTTGTGTATTGCAAAATAAGCTGTATATTTACATTGGGTTATTTTGTATATAAATGCCTCCGCAAAAAAGACGTATCTTTGCACAGAACCTAAACGAACCTACCATGAAACCAAACATCACATCGGGGGACCGGTTAGAGGCGGTGGACGCGCTACGCGGTTTTGCGTTGCTGGCGATCGTGCTGCTGCACCATCTGGAACATTACAACATCTTCTACGGCACCGAACCGCGCGCCGAGTGGCTCCAGTGGCTCGACGCCAAGACCCTCGAGGTCGTTTACTTCCTCTTTGCGGGCAAGGCCTACGCCACATTCTCGCTCCTCTTCGGCTTCAGCTTCTACGTCCAGATGCGCAACGCACGACGCCGCGGCGACGATTTTCGGGCGCGGTTTGCGTGGCGTATGTTGCTCTTGGTGGGGTTCTCGCAGCTCCACGCCCTCTTCTACAACAGCGACATCCTGCTGCTCTACGCCGTGTGCGGCCTGCTGCTGATCCCGGCCTCATCGTGGAGCAACCGCACCGTCCTGTGGGTGGCCGCCCTGCTGATGCTCCAACCCTACTGCTGGGGCAAGATCGTCTACGCCCTGATGCACCCCGACTATGTGGATACCAACTCGGCATTCATGCAGTTCTCGGCCGCCGCCGAGCAGGTCGGACGCCATGGAACCCTCTGACAGACGCTGGCAGACAACATCTGGAACGGCCAGTGTTACAGCAACTGCTGGCAGGTAGAAGCCGGCCGCCTGTTCCAGACGCCCGCACTCTTCCTCCTCGGCATGTGGCTCGGGCGCAAGGCCTACTTCGAGCCATCCGACGCAAGCCGCACCTTCTGGCGCCGTGCGTTAGTCGCCGCCGCCGTCGCCTGCCTGCCGCTGCATCTGCTCAAGACCCTCCCCCACCTGTCCAACATCACCGTGCAGGCTTACTATGGCGTGGCCATCCCGATGCTCTACAACTTCGCCTTCATGACCGCATTAGTCGCCGCCTTCATGCTCCTGTGGTTCCACGCCGGCAACGGCTACCGCGGCCAGCGTTTCATCATCGCCTTCGGCCGCATGAGCCTCACCAACTACATCGTCCAGTCGATCATCGGCGTAACCCTGTACTACCATTTCGGTCTCAACCTCTGGTGCCGCACCGGCGCCTTCGAGTCCCTGCTCCTCGGCATAGCCGTATTCGCCGTGCTCCTACACCTGAGCCGCCGCCGCATCGCCACCCACCGCCAGGGTCCCCTCGAATACCTCTGGAAAAAAGCGACCTGGATCGTCTGACACCGTGTGCGCTCGTCGGTCCGCGCTTTTTGTTTGCTGTGTGTTTTGAGGGGTTCCCTGCGGGGCGGGCGTTTGCAACGCCACGCCCACGCAGAGAACCCCTCAAAACACACAGCAAACAAAAAGCATGTTCGGGTTCGCCCGTCCGGCTGGGCCCAACCATGGGCCCAAGGAGGACAGTCGTATCAAGACGCCATGCAAATGTTCAACACGCCGAATTGCAAATATATTTTTGGACGAATATTTGTATATCGTTGATTTATACGAATATTTTTATTACATTTGCAAATGTTTATGTGTAATAAATCAAATATGGCCGACAAAGAAATGATAGAGCTTCGCTTGCCGCGGATCGGGTTCGAGATGCCGATAACGGATGCCATCATGGAGTTGGAGAAGTTGCGATACAAGCAATTGAGCGGGACGACGCGTCCCAAGGTTTTTTATCAGCTGAAGCATATCTTTCACATATTGGAGAGTATCGGCTCGTCGCGGATCGAGGGCAACAATACGACGGTGATGGATTATGTCGAGACTGCCAAATTGCAAAATGATCAACAGCATCTGTTTGGAAATGAGGAAGATATACGCGAGATCCGAAATGTGGAAAACGCCATGGGCTACATCGAGCAACACGTCGGGGAGATCGGGATCAACAAGATGTTGTTGCGCGAGTTGCACTCGTTGACGGTGCAGGGGTTGAGTGCCGACAGGGAGGGAGCCGTGCATCCCGGACGGTTCCGGTTGAGCAACGTACGGATCAGCGGATCGGCCCATCTGCCGCCCGATTTCACGCAGGTGGAGCCGCTGATCGACGAGTTGATCGACTTCATCAACCGGGAGGATGCGCCGAAGTACGATCTGCTGAAGATCGCCATTGCGCACCATCGTTTTGTGTGGATCCACCCGTTCGAGAACGGGAATGGCCGTGTGGTCCGGCTCTTCACCTACGCACTGTTGCTCCACAAGAACATCGTCAAGAGCGACGAGCGGATCATCAACCCGACAGCGGTATTTTGTTCCGACCGTTCGGCCTATTACGCGCATCTGGCCCTGGCGGACCGGGGCACCGACGAAGGATTGATCGCGTGGGCCGAGTATGTGCTCTCGGGACTCAAGATCGAGTTGGAGAAGATCGACAAATTGATCGATTACGCCTACCTCCAGCGTCATATCCTGCTCCCGACGTTAGATGACGCGCGCAACAACCGTTATATCTCCGATGTGGAGTTCAACGTGCTGAAGGTCACCGTAAACAGGCAAGTCATCCAGGCCGCGGATCTGAAATCGGTGCTGGCCGACAAAACGGGGCCGGAGATATCGCGGATCATACGTGCGCTGGTCGATAAAAAGATGCTGTGTCCCATCTACGAGAACGCCCGCAAATACACCATAGCGTTCAGCAGCAGCCTGCTTATCAGAAGTATATTGACGGTTCTGGACCGGAACGACTTTTTGCCGCGAAATAATTTGACGACGTGATCTGCACGCGGTTGCGCTCGTCGGGGCGGGATAGGCCCCCGCCCCTTGCCGCGCGGCGCTCCCCGGTCCATGCGTTGTTCTTGCGGGTGTG
>CAZHMX010000048.1:0-13985 GCA_964533725.1 uncultured Alistipes sp.
GGGTTCGCCCGTCCGGCTGGGCCCGACCACGGGCCCAAGGAGGACAGTCGCGTCATGAGATACGACGGCACTCGTCGGTCCAGGCATTCTGCGGGCGGAGGGACGCTTCCTGCTACAAAAAAATAAGGACCGAGCCCCCAAAAGGGTTCGGTCCATTCTAAGCGCGAGGCTTTGCGGTTCTCCGGTTCGGATAAGTCCGTTATTTGTTCTCGTTCAGGATACGGAGGGCAGCATCGAGAATCGCCGTGTCGTCGAGCGTTACTACGCCGCCGTCGGGGCCCTGCTCGATGTGCACGCCGGCACCCGTCTTGGCATCGATATGCTTGCCGCCAAAGTAGTTGCGGACCGTCTCGACGTCGATACCCAGTTCGTCGGCAATACGCTGCGAGCTGCCGCTCGGCAACTTGTCCTTAATGCGTCGGAGTTCGTTGAATGTGATGATCATATCAGTAAATTTTTATGGTTGTTATCCTCGTTGTGCACTAATGCGCACTTAAAGGTAGGCTTTTTTTTGGTAACGACCAAAATATTTTGCCTTTTTTTGTTCCGTAGTGCGTATAACCGGGTTTTTCGGGTGAATTTATGCGCCGCAGCTCCGTTTCCGTCGACGGATCCGGCTGGCGTGGCTCTTCGGCGCGCGGGCCAGCATCGTGCCTTCGTTCCGGTACGCGGTGCCGGGCGCTGGGGTTCCTCCTGCCGGCGGATCCGGGTGTACGGGTCCTGTTCCTTGCGGTGTGGAACTGGATGTCGCGGGGCTCTTTTGCGCGGTGCCGGGTGCAGCGGGTCCCTCCTGTCGGCGGATCCGGGATGCCCCTCGCCGGCGGCGGGGTCACTTTTGGGCGGCTTTCTTGGCGGCGATCACGCGGTCGATGCAGGCCCGGATCTTCGGGGCGGGATCCTCCCAGCCCTCGGGTTTGATGACCTTGCCGTCCTTGGGGTTGTAGTGCGGACGACCGTCGGGCCACAGCTTCGCCATGTTGGCCTGCTGCACGATGTCGAACAACTCGTCGGCCTCGAGCCCCATCTCCACCAACGTGCCGAGGGCAAAATACATCAGGTCGATCATCGCGTCGGCCTGTTCGTAGATATCTTCCGCCACGAGGAACTCGGCCACCTCCTCGTTCATCCATTTGCCGCGGCTCAAGGCCCGTTTCCTGTCGACCATGCGGGGTGTGGCGGCTACCGGGTGCCCGAACTTCTCGTGAAAGAGTCTCACGTCATTCCATTCCTTTTTCATCTGTTGCAACGTCTGTTTGGTTGTTTGTACAAATGTATTGTTTTTTTTCGGTTCGGGCAAGAAAAAACGGCAGGGAATCTCACGATTGCCTGCCGCCCCGGAGGTTGCCCTCCTAAAACTACTAACCCAAACTTAAATAAATGAAGAAACCTCTCTGCAAACTTCGTTGCAGTCGTGCATGAAAGTTTCAAATTCCGTGCCACGTTCGCGTTTTGTCCGTTCTGAACACACGGACGACGAAATAAACCGTCTCTTCAGATACGGGATCCGAAGAGACGGTTTTGCAAAGGCGGGGCAGGGCTGCATGGGCCCTTCGCCGGGCTTTCGCCTGCGGACGGTCCGGCGTGACCGCCGAAACCCGGTCGGGCGGTTCACCTGCAGACGGCGCCGAATCATGCCGTCGCCCGCTCGTCCGGTCGCCCGGTCCGCCTGCGGCTTACCAGAGTTTGGCGGGATATTCGCCGGCGGCGATCAGGGCGTTGATCTTGTCGACTACCCCCTGACGGTCGGCGGCATAGGTCACACCGAACCAGCGGGCCGTCGTGTCGAGCACCTTCACCGTGGCCTTGCCGTTGACGATCAGTTCGTTGACGACCAGCGGAATAAAGAACTCGGCCTTGGGTTTGCCGATGTTCTCGTCCAGGAAACGCTTGAAATGCTCCTCCGAATAGGCGAAGTAGTCGGGCGTAAAGCCCCACATGTTCATCGACACGGGGGTAGTCTCCGCGGTGTGTTCGGGTTCGCCGTTGTCGCCCGTGAAGGTGATCACGCCGTCGACGCGTGCGATGTCCGTACGCTCGACCACGCCGGTCAGATAACCCTCCTCGTTGGTCTGGCAGATACCGCGGGCTACGGTTCCGCTCTCCGACAGGGTGTTGCCCACGCGGTAGCCGACCATGCAGTATTCGTTCTGTCCCTCGGCCTTCGAGAGCCACTCGCCCAGCACGCGGAAACCGTCACGACCGTAGAAGTCGTCGGCGTTGATGACGGCAAACGGCTCTTTGATCACCTCTTTGCCCATCAGCACGGCGTGGTTGGTACCCCAGGGTTTCTGCCGCTCTTCGGGGCGGGTGTAGCCCTCGGGCAGGTCGTCGATCGACTGGAAGACTACCTCGACGGGGATATGGTTCTCGTATTTCGAGAGGACTTTTTCGCGGAAATCGGCCTCGAAATCCTTTCGGATGACGAAAACGACCTTGCCGAAACCGCCGCGGATGGCGTCGTAGATCGAGTAATCCATAATGGTTTCGCCGTTGGGGCCGAGTCCGTCGAGCTGCTTCAGACCGCCGTAGCGGGAGCCCATACCGGCAGCCAGCACAAAAAGAGTAGGTTTCATGGTTTTATGTGTTAATTTGATACGTTTCGTGTTTCAAAGGATCGGTTGCACATAGCGTGTTGACCGTTCCTGCAGAACGATTTTTCAAATGTAGGGATTATTTGCCGAAGTCGCAAATTTTCGGCCGAAAATTTCTCTCCCGGCTCCAAAACAGAGGGGGCTGGAGGTATTGCGGGGCGGTTGCAACGGAGTTTCGGGAGGAACAGTAGGGGAGGATTGCGCCGGTGGCGTGTCACGAGTGCGCCGGGAGTGGAAAGCGTACCGTGTTGGGGAGGCGCCGGCCGGGCGGCTGCGAGGGATGGTTGGTCTAAAAGTCGGTCGTTGCGGCCAATCGAGCCGAGAAATGGGCGCTTTTCTGTTTTTTATTCCTATATTTGTCGCCGGATAAACCCAATGATGAAATTCATGACCCCGAACGATACCCATACGGAACTGCCCTCGCTCAAAAGCATTCACGAAGAGGAGGACCACAATGATGTCATCTACAACGGCTGTTGCTTTGCCGAACGCAGCGTGCGGACCTCGCGACCGATGAGCAGCGAGTTTCTCGAAAGACTCAAATATCCCTTCCGTGCCGGCGCCAGCCTCATCCTGCTCTGCACCGGCGGACGCATCAGGCTCTCCTGCAACGTCATAGCCCGCGAAATGACCCCCAACACGCTGCTCTTTATCCGTCCTGAAGATATCGTGCAGTTCGCGCCCGAGACGGAAGAGGGGTTTTCGTGCGTGGTCATCGCCACCGACCACTCGACGCTCGCCAACATCCAGCTCGACTACCGCAGCATCATCTCGACGGCACTGGATTCGTGGTATCAGAATTTCATCGAGATCACCCCCGAGCAGAGTGTCGAATTCCAGGCGCTGTTCCGTACCATTTGCCGCGAGATCCGCGGTTCGGCAGGCACGCCGTTCTATGACGAGATCGTCCGCAGTTATCTCAAATGTATTCTTTACAAGACGCTCAACTGGGTATCGGCCTATTCGGACAGCCATCCGCGTGCGGGCCGTTCGATCAAGAGTCGCAACGAGGAGTATTTCATCAACTTTATCCACCTGTTGTCGGAGCACTTCCGCTATGAGCGGACCGTAGGGTTCTATGCCTCGCGTCTGTGTCTCACGCCCAAGTATTTCACGACCCTGATCAAGCGGGTGAGCGGCAAGACGGCCGCCGAGTGGATCGACGATTATGTGATTCTGGAGGCGAAGAACCTGTTGCGTTACTCGCCGATGAGTATCCAGGAGGTGTCGTACGCGCTGCACTTCCCCAACCAGTCGTTCTTCGGCAAGTACTTCAAGCAACAGACCGGAATGTCTCCCAGCGCCTACAAGGCACAAAAGTAACGGATCAGCAGGGGCGGCTTCCGACGCTGTTCCTTCCCGGCACGGTGCCGGGGCCGGTTCTCTTTATCTTCTTCTCTTTCTCTGCGAGCCCCCCGTCTTCGGCTCCTTGTTTATTGGGCGGGGGTGAGGGTTACGTGGGTGACGTTGCAGGAGTCGATGTATTCGGGACGGAACCGGGTGTCGCGGGCCCGGATCTGAAGATCTTCGAAGGTGAAGTTGCTCAAACGGTATTGGTCGCGCTGTTCGCTGACGTTGAAATAGCGGTCGCACTCCATCTGACAGCGGCGCAGGGTGACCTTGTCGCCGTACGACATCGGGATCTCCTTGTGGCCCTGGAGGTCGAAGAACTGCTTCCACGGCTGGATGTAGAGGAACGAACCCGCCTTGCCCGTGATCTCCTCGACCAGGATATGTTCGTAACGCTGCGGGGTGTCGGGGCGCATCTTGAGCCACAGCACACGGCTTACGCGTTCCATCCGGCAACGGCGCAGGATGATGTTGCGGCAGTGGATCGACTCGCTGCCGCAGGTCAGGGCCGCATGGGCGAATCCGTAGACGCAATCTTCGATCAGGACCTCCGAATTGCCTCCGTTGCGCGGGTCGCGGTCGGCTTCGGGTCCTTTGCCGCCTTTGAGGACGATACCGTCGTCGTTGACGTGGATGTAGCATCCCTGCACGTGGACATGGTGGCAGACGTCGATGTCGAGCGCGTCGCTGCTCGGGGCCTTCACCGGCTCGTAGGGCGCATAGAGACGCACGTCGAGCAGCCGCACGTGGTCGCAACGGTAGAGGTGGGTGGTCCAGAACGGCGAATTTTGGAGCGTGATGCCCTCGATCTGGACGTTTTTCGAGTTGGAAATATAGACCAACCGCGGACGCATTTCGTCCATGTTGGTGCATTGCGGGTTCCATTTGCGGCGCAGCCAGAAGGCTTTCCAGTAACGCAGACCGTTGCCGTCGATCGTTCCTGCGCCCGTGATCGTGAAGCCGTCGGTCGAATCGGCGTTGATCACGGCGGGGAAATACTTCACCGAACGTCCCTCGATGCGGGTGTCCACGACGGGGAAGTCCGAAATATCGTCGCTGCCCTTCAGTTTGCCTCCTTTCTCGATGTGGAGGTGGGTTCCCTGACGGAAGAAGAGCGCACCGGTGAGATAGGTCCCTTTGGGTACGACAACCACGCCGCCGCCAGCCGCAGCAACGCGGTCGATTACAGCCTGCAGGGCCTCGGTCTGCACCCGGGTACTGTCTTTTTTAACGCCGCAGTCGGTGATTCTGTATTGTCGTCCGAGGGTTGCGACCTCTACGGGCCGGGCCTCCGCGAACCAGGGATCCACCGGGGTTCCGTCGGGAAAGACCTCCTGCCCGTGAACCGTGATGCAGAGAATCGCCGCGCAGATGGATATTCCCCATTTTATCTTCCTCATTCGACTGTTGCTCGTATTCATAAATTTATGTTTGTAAGTTAGTTATAGATCAATAAGGCGCCTGCTCCGCGATTTGGCCGATTTGCTCGGCGGTTTAGACGTCTCGGCCCCTTCGCCCCCCCCCGGTTATTCGTCGATCTCGCGGCTGGCGCGTTTGCGGTTGTTCAGACGGTTGATATTCAGATAGCGCTGAAGGATGGTTTGCAGCTGCGTGCCGTTGATGTCGCGACGGATCGTGCCGCCCTGGGCTATGGAGATGCCGCCCGTCTCTTCGCTCACCACCACGATGATGGCGTCCGAGATCTCGCTCATTCCGATCGCCGCACGGTGACGGGTGCCGTAAGCCTTCGGCACGTCGCTCTGTGTCACCGGCAGGATACATTTGGCCGCCACGATGCGGTCCCCTTCGATGACCATCGCACCGTCGTGCAGGGGCGAATTCTTGAAAAAGATGTTGCGGATGAGCGGTGTGGAGATCTTGGCGTCGACGGCGATACCTCCCTCCGTGATCAGCCGCAGGTCGCTCTGCTGGCCGATGACGATCAATGCGCCGGTCTGCGTGGCGGACATCTCGCGACAGGCCGTGACGACCGGTGCGATATTGGTCGAGATGATCTCCTCGCCGTTCGAGAAGAAGCGGGTGATGAAGTTGAACCGTTTTTGCCGCATGCCGATCATCTGGAGGAAGCGCCGGATCTCGGGCTGAAAGACGATGATCAGGGCGATGACGCCCACGCTGATCACCTGTCCCAGGATATTGGACAACAGCTCCATGTTGAGTGCCTTGACCACCACCCACAACAGATAGATGACCACGATACCCGACAGAATATAGGGCGCATTGGTGCCCTTCGTCGCCCGGTAGATCCAATACATGAACGAGGCCACCAACACGATGTCGATAAAATCGACTAACGTAAACGGAACGAATCCCATAGCAGTTTTAACGGTTAATTGCGGACAAAGATAATCATTTATCGCCGATTTTTGTTGTCGAACGGCAAATTTTTTGGCGGTTTTCGGAAGATTCCGGCACATGGAGGCTTCGGGAGCGGTGCGGGGATTTTGGGCGGATGCGGTCTGCGAGCCGGGCCGTGCTGCGGTTCCTGTGCCTCCCGTTGAAAAGATCCGCCCTTAAAGGCGGCGGAATCCGCCCTCCGCACCAACCGCAAAATCGGCTGCGGGGACAAAAAAGGGCCATCCGTTAAAGGATGGCCCGTGAAATCGGGGAAGTCGCCCTACTCCTCATCGCGGTGCATGTGCTCCACGTAGATGGCGTGCTGCATGGCCTCGCGCTTGGCGATCGAGGGTTTGGTAAAGTACTGACGGCGGCGCAGCTCCTTCAGGACACCCGTACGCTCGTACTTACGCTTGAACTTCTTCAGGGCGCGCTCGATGTTTTCGCCCTCTTTTACCGGCATGATAATCATAATCGTATCGTTTTTTTGTTTTTAATCCTTGGTTTCGTCCGTTTTTTTCGGAGGTGGTCCGGACAACCTCCCAATAATTTGAGGTAAAACGTTCTGTCGGAGATCGAATACTGCAACAACACAAAACATACCACACGATACCCGATGTATCTTGCGGATCTGTATTTCGTTCATTCTTTGCTGTTTACAGTATCTTCAGCCTCCTTTCCGTTCTGCTTGCGCGTTTTTCGGCGAGTGATTTTCACCCGTTCGGGGGGCAAAGATAGCATAATATTTTGTAAAATAAAAGAAAATCGGAGCGGAGTTTTTGGGAGAAAAATTTTTTTTCCCAAAGAAAAAAAGTTACTTTTGTTCGGAAATTTTTAACCTGAACAAAAAATTAAACCTAAAACTATGACTATTAAAACTTTATCTGCATCTTTGGCAGCATGGGTCCTGTTGGCTTCGTGCTGTTGCAACCCTGCGGCGGAGGGGAATGTCGCACAACCCGAATGTACGGTGTTCGATATGCCCGCCGTGCCGCGTCCCTCGATTCCCGCCCGCGAGGTCTGCCTTTGCGAGTTCGGCGGTGTGAATGACGGCGCTACCCTCAATACGGAGGCCTTCGCCCGTGCCATCGACGCCCTGGCCGAACAGGGCGGCGGTCGGCTGAATGTGCCCGACGGCGTGTGGTATACGGGACCTGTTGTGCTGAAAGACAATATCGAACTGCATCTGTCGGACAACGCTCTGATCCTCTTCAGCGACGACCAGTCGCTCTATCCGCTGGTTGAGGTGACCTTCGAGGGGCTGGACACCTGGCGCTGCCAGTCGCCCATCTCGGCCCGCGATGCCAAGAATATCGCCATCACGGGTCGCGGTGTGATCGACGGCAACGGCTACAACTGGCGAGCCCTGAAGCGGGCCAAGGTCAACGAGTCGCAGTGGAAAAAGCGTGTGGCCGAGGGCGGCCTTCTCTCCGATGACGGCCGTACGTGGTATCCGTCGGAGAGTTTCAAGCGCGGTGCCACGGGCGGTGCCGACCAGAACGTCTCGACGTGGGCCACGACCCGCGAGGATTTCGAGCAGATGCACGACTTCCTGCGTCCGGTGATGATCTCGATCATCAACTGCGAGAATGTCCTGCTCGAGCACACGACCTTCCAGAACTCGCCCTGCTGGAATATCCATCCTGCCATGTGTACCAATCTGATCGTCAACGACATCACGGTCCGCTGTCCCGAGTGGGCGCAGAACGGCGACGGTATCGATATCGAGTCGTGCAAGAATGTGGTGCTGACCCATTCGTCGTTCGACGTGGGCGATGACGGCATCTGCATCAAGAGCGGCAAGAACGAGGCGGGACGCAAGCGCGGCATCCCGTGCGAGAACGTGCTGGTCGAGAACTGCATCGTATTCCACGGCCACGGCGGTTTTGTGGTGGGCAGCGAGATGTCGGGCGGCGTGAAGAACTGCCTGGTGCGCAACTGCATCTTCTCGGGTACGGACGTCGGTCTGCGTTTCAAGTCGACGCGCGGCCGCGGCGGCGTGGTCGAGGGAATCTGGATCGACAACATCGCCATGAACAACATCCAGCAGGAGGCGTTGCTTTTCGACCTCTTCTACAGCGGCCGTTCGGCCTCGGAGGCCGCCGCTGCCGCCGCTGCGGCAGCCGGCAAGGGTGAACCGACGGATATGCCCGCCGAGCCGGTCGACGAGACGACCCCCGCCTTCCGCGATATCCACATTCAGAACATTTCGTGTCGCGGTGCCCGTCGTGCGATGCTCTTCAACGGTCTGCCCGAGATGAATGTCGAGCGGGTGACGGTGGAGAACGCCCGTATCTGCTCGACCCTCGGTGCCGAGATCAACGAGTCGACCGACGTGACGTTGCGCAACGTGCAGGTGACCCCCGAGAAGGGCGCCGCACTGAAGATCAACAACGCCAAACGGGTCAACGTCGAGGCCTTCACCTGTCCCGAGGGCCTGCCGTGCGCTTTGGAGGTGACCGGCAGCCGCAACAGCGAGATCAAGGTCGCCTCGGCGCAGATCACGGCCGACAATGCGAAATACAGCGCCGCCTCGGCCGACAAGGTGACGCTGGTCCGATAGCCTCTTTGGTTCAACGGCGGGAAACCCCTTGACGGTTAAGCCGAACGCCTTTGCCGGCGGGAGGCCTCTGTTCAGCGGGCGGCCCGCCCTGTATTACTGAAACGATCCTTTACAATCAAACGATGAAACGACTCCTTATTATTATAGGTGTGCTCTGTGCGGCGGCTGCGGCTGCGGCACAGACGACACACAACGTCTATCTGATCGGCGACTCGACCTGCGCCGACAAGGAACTCAAAAAACAGAACCCCGAACGCGGTTGGGGCCAGCTGTTTCAGCCGCTGTTCGACCTGCAGGTGACGGTCGAAAACCATGCCGTCAACGGCCGCTCCTCGAAGTCGTTCCGTGACGAGCAGCGCTGGCAGCCGATCTACGACAAGCTCCGCGAGGGGGATTACGTCTTTATCGAGTTCGGACACAACGACCAGAAGATCAAAAGCCCCGACCGTTACTCCTCGCCCGACCAATATGCCGAGAATCTGCGCCGTTACGTGCGCGAGACGCGTGAAAAGGGCGCCACACCCATCCTGCTGACCCCTATCGTGCGCCGCAATTTCGTCGACGGCGTGCTGACCGATACCCACACCGACTATCCCGCCGCCGTGAAACGCGTGGCCGCCGAAGAGCAGGTCGGTTTGATCGATATGGAGGCCAAGACCCGCGAGTGGATCAAGGGGCTGGGTGACGAGGCTTCGCGCCCCTATTTCATGTGGGTGGAACCCGGCACCTGCCCGCTCTATCCCGACGGCCGTCAGGACAACACGCACCTGCGCGCTTCGGGTGCCCATGTTGTGGCCCGTATGGTTGCCGAGGAGCTGGAGCGTGTGGCGCCCGAGCTGGCCGGACACCTGGTGGAGAGCGATTTCGTAGTCTCGCAAGAGGGCCGCGGCGACTTCTTCACCCTGGCCGAGGCCATTGCCGCCCTTCCCGATTTCTGCAAGACCCGGCCCACGGTGCTGCTCGTCTGCGAAGGAACCTACAAAGAGAAACTCTCGGTCCCCTACTCCAAACGCAATGTCGTGATGATCACCCGCGGTGCGGTGACCGTCACCGGGGACGACTACGCCAAGAAGATCGGCCCCACGGGCTTTGAGATGGGCACGTCGGGTTCGTCGACCGTCTATTTCGGTGCCGACAACTGGACGGTGCGCGGCGTGACGTTCGCCAATACGGCGGGCCGTGTGGGCCAGGCCGTTGCGGTGCAGACGCTGGGCACGCAGATCCGTTTTGTCGGCTGCCGCTTTCTGGGCAACCAGGACACGCTCTATCTGCACGGCCGGGGCAACAACGACGGCGTGAAGATGGACGAAAATACCGTCGTCTGGTTCGAAGACTGCTATGTCGAGGGCACGACCGACTTTATCTTCGGCGCCGCCACGGCCCTCTTCGACCGCTGCACGATCCACTCGCTCTCAGATTCGTATATCACCGCCGCCTCGACCAACGACGGGCTGCCCTACGGTTTTGTCTTCCGCAACTGCCGCCTGACCGCCGCCGAAGGGGTCACGCAGTGCTACCTGGGCCGTCCGTGGCGTCCTTATGCGCAGACTTTCTATATCGATTGCGAGCTGGGCGGCCACATCCGCCCCGAGGGCTGGCACAACTGGTCCAACCCCGCGGCCGAGCGCCAAAGCCGTTATGCCGAATACGGTTCGACGGGCGAGGGTGCCCGCACCGGCAGCCGTGTGAAGTGGGCCCGCAAGCTGACGGCCCGCGATGTGGACGAAATGAACCGCTGGTTCGAACGCAAAAGCAACGAAATCAAAAAATAACCGATAAAAACTGCTATGAAGAACAGATGGATTCTGGGTACGCTCTGCGTACTGTTTGCGGGCGTTGCCTGCACCAACAAAACCGCGCTCTACGAGGACACGACACGTCCGTTGGCCATTCGGATGGTCGAGAGCGAGATGACGCGCGCTCCCCGTGCCGCACAGCTGGACGGCGTGGAGGTCGGCCGCATCAAGTGGACCTACACCACCGGCCTGGAGCTGCTGGCGATCATGGATGCCGCCCGCACCTACGACCGTGCCGATTTCTACGACTATGCGCTGGACTATTACGACTCGATCGTGTGTCCCGACGCATCGATCATCACCTATAAGAAGGAGAAATACAACATCGACCTGGTTTGCCCGGCACGTCCCCTGTTCGAGATTGCCGAGCGCACGGGCGAGCCGCGTTATGCCGCCGCCATCGATTCGGTCTATTCGCAGCTGCTGACCCACCCGCGCAACCCCGACGGCGGTTTCTGGCACAAAAAGGTCTATCCGAACCAAATGTGGCTGGACGGCCTCTATATGGGCGAGCCTTTCTATGCCGAGTATGCGAAGCGCAATCTGGAGGGCGAGGCCTACGACGCTGCCGTGAAAGATATTGTCAACCAGTTTGTTCGCGTGGCCGAGCACACCTATGATCCGGGTACGGGCCTGCACCGTCATGCCTATGACGATTCGCGCGAGATGTTCTGGTGCGACAAGACCACCGGCCAGTCGGCTCACGCCTGGGGTCGTGCCATGGGTTGGTATGTGATGGCCATTGTCGAGACGTTGCAGCACCTTGGCAGCACCGCCGAGACCCACCCGATGGTCGAGATCCTGAACAAGATCTACGACAAACTGCCCGAATATGCCGACAAGAAGACCGGCATGTGGTACCAGGTGCTCGACTGTCCCGGCCGCGAGGGCAACTACCAGGAGGCTACGGGTTCGATCATGTTCGTCTATGCCATGCTGAAGGGTATTCGTCTGGGCTACCTGCCCGCGGATATGCTGGACGAGGCGTTGAAGAACTACGAGCGCTTTGTGGACCGCTTCGTCCGCGAGAACGAGGACGGCACGATCTCCATCACCGATTGTTGTGCCGTTGCCGGTCTGGGCGGCAGCTCGATGCGTGACGGTTCGTACGAGTATTACCTTTCGGAGCCCGTTATCGAGAACGACTGCAAGGGCGTAGGTCCCTTTATCTGGGCCTCGATGGAATACGATATGGCCAAAGGCCGCATCTAACCGTATTCGTTCCGTCTCTCCTTATGGGGCGATATCGCCCCATAAGGAGAGACGAACGCATATCGCGTTGTCAAGAAAATATCATGTTCGGGTTCGCCCGTCCGGCTGGGCCAAACCATTGGCCCAAGGAGGACAGTCGCATACCGTTCACATTGTCAAGAACAGAGCTCCTGTGATTCCCGTCGCAGGAGCTCTTCCGTATCTGTACTCCTCCCGGAATCCGAACCCGTATGGACATTATAATCCTTTCAGAACAAGAGAGTTCGCGCGGTCGATAACCGCCGTGTCGAGCGAGGCGAGGTATATCCGGGTCGTGGTCTCGGAATCATGCCCCATGCCCTCCGAGATAACCGAGACGGGGATGTTTTTGGACCGGGCGATGCTGGCCCAGCTGTGCCGTGCGACATACATCGTAAGCGGAATATCCAGCCGGACCAGCCGCGCTACCGTTTTCAGCGACTTGTTGATCTGCTGCAGCACACCCCGATACTGGACCCGACTGTTGTCAAAAGGCGCCTTGAGTATCGGCAGCAGATAGGGGCTGTCGCTCGGGGTGCGCTGGCAGACCCGGCGGTTTTCATACTTGGCGACGATCTCCTGCATGCACCGCTCCCACTTGATGGATAACTGTTGGCCGGTTTTCCGGCGGCGGTAGGTGATGACGCCGGCTTTCAGATCCGCTTTTCTCAAATAGGCCATATCGATAAACGACATTCCACGGGTGTAGAACGAAAACAAAAACATATCCCGGGCAAAATCCAGAACGGGATGAAACGAAAGATCGAGCTCTTTAACCCGTTTGATGGCGGCAAACGATATGGCCCGCTTTACGGTTTTGTCGATGCCGGTATATACGTGCCTGAAGGGGTTGCGCTGTTCGGTCAGCTCCTGTTCGACGGCCCGGTTGTATACGGCCCGCAGAATGCGCATGTAAAAAGATGTGGTATTCTTCGTGATGCCGCGATCGATCAGGTAGGCTTCGTACCACATCATTAAATCGGAGTCGATCTCTTCCAGCGACAGATCCCTGCGGTTGAGAAACCGGGTAAAACTGTTTAGCGCCGTTGCATAATTTTCGGCCGTGCGGTGCTTGTTCAGGAGTTTCAGTCTGGCAATAACGCACTGCATGCAGTAGAAGAATGACTGTGCCGGCGTCTGTGTCGGCACGGCGAATGCACGGATAACATCATCGGTCGTGTATTGCCCGCTCTGTTTGTCCAGCTGGCCGATAATCGCGCACAACTGGTTCAGATCCCGGTTTATCTCATCCCGAATGGACGAAAGGGTAGCGAACCGGTCGCTTTCCGGTCCTATGTCAAGCGTGCCGTTCGTGTCGTTCCATTCGTCGGCGAAGACCCTGTACTCTGTCTTCAGCTGACGAATTACCCGGTTGTGGATAATCTGATAGTAGATTGCTCCCGCTTTGCCTTCGACTGTTGAAGGCCTCCGTTTTACTTTTACTGTTGCCATGTAACTTTTTCATTTTTATTCTCGTTAATTTATCCATTTAATCCGGATTTGCCTTGCCCGGGAGCTGCCGTACGGCGACTTCCCTTTTAGAATACATAACGGGGCATGGAAAAGATGCGTAAAAATAACCTTTTGCTGTTTCAATGAAAGCCCGGCGATAAGATTGCTCGGTATCAAAAACACCGGCTGGTATATTTTTTTGTAAATTGATGAATATTTGATTATCTTTGCAGCGCATTGGCGCGCAACCGCGACGAATTGCCCGGATGGTGGAATCGGTAGACACGCCGGACTTAAAATCCTGTGGACAGTAATGTCCGTGCCGGTTCGACCCCGGCTCCGGGTACTTTTAGAAAACCTTAAATGATTGTCGATAAATCATTTGAGGTTTTTATTTTGCCTGTCGTGTCTGCATTCCTGGAAAAATCGAATTTAATAGCTATCTTTGTAAGGCAAACGGCTTTTGAACGCAATGGGAATAATAAATTTCTTCAAAAATATAGGATGCTCCCCAAAGAATAACCCTGAGGCTCCGAAGAATCCGAATCAGGAGAGTTGCCCCGTGGAGTATGTTCGAACCATGTCTTTTAACAAAGCATTCAATGATTTGCTGTCCCAAGACCGGTTCATCGCACGGAGCGACTA